>SLJS01000080.1 GCA_007135015.1 Alcanivorax sp.
GCCATGACCAGCAGTGCACCGCAGGTCGCGCCCAGAATGGTGACAATGTTCAGCAGTCCGAAATATGCGATCGGGACGAAATCGGAAAAGAGCATTACCGTATAGGCCACCACCAGCGCCACGGTGGTATAAAGGATCGCCCTTCCCGCGTGTTTCATGGCCATGGCGGTACTCTCGAGCCAGTCATGGCCCTTTTCGCGGAAGCGCCGCAGGGTCATCAGATAGTGGATGGTGTCATCAATGCCGATGCCGATTGCCATGGCCGAGACCAGGGCGGTGCCGATATTGAGAGGGATGCCCGCATAGCCCATCACCCCGAAGTTGACGGCGACCGCAAAGGAAACCGGCAGTATGGCAATCAGCCCGATCACCACGGAGCGCATCACGGCCATGCACACCAGCAACACAACAACCCAGGCCAGCGACAGGGAAATGATCTGCCCGGAAATGATGCTGTCGTTGATCACGGCGGCAATCATGATCTCGCCGAAGGGCTCGACGCGCACGCCCGGTGGAAGGTTCGCTTCGAGCCACTGACTGCCCTGCTCTATGATTTCGCGCTGGTGCTGTACGGAAAACTCTCGAAAACTTCCATCTGGAAGCTCCTGCAGGGCGAATCGTCCGGTAATCCGGGTGCTGCTCCAGTCCTCGTTCGCGACGGTGCGAAAATCCTCCCGGATGTTTCCACTCCAGGCATATACCTCAAAGTACTGGAGGACCTCCTCCCTGCTTTCCGGCACACGGTAGTACTGCTCAGCGCCGTTATAGGCCTTGTTCATCTGCTTGATGTAATCGGCCATGGTCAGCGTGACGCGCACCTCCTCCGGATACTGCGTCTTGATCCAGTCCGTAAACCGGTCAATAGTGGCAAGGACCTCCGGGTCCTTCACGCCCTCTTCGGTGTCGGTATCAATCAGGTAATTGAAACCGACCACACCGCCGAAATCGCGGGACAGGGCGCGCGAATCCGTGACCAGCCTGGAGTCATCCCGGAAGAAACTCAGCCCCGAGGACTCGACTTCCACACGGCTGATTCCCGCAAGACTGGCGACCATGACAACGCCGGCGGCCAGCACCAGCAGGTAGCGGCGACGATCCACCATGGGGCCGAGGCGGAGCAGGGTGGCATCCAGGGAACGGTTCAGGGCATCGGTTCGTGAGCCGGCCTTGTCCGGTGTGACGCTCGGCTCGCGCAAGAGTGAAAGGATCGCGGGGATCGCGGTCAGGCAGGCGAGCGCGGCCGATGCAATTCCCAGTGAGAGGACCAGCCCGAAATCCCGGATGGCGGTGACCGGATTGAACACATTGGAAGCAAAACCGATGATGGTCGTTACGGCCGCCAGCGCGATGATCGCGCTGATATGCCTGCCCGCGGCATCAACCGCCGCCTCATGGCGCGCGCGGGGCCAGATCAGCTCCAGGTAGTACTGGTTCATGAAGTGAACCGTGTAGGCGCTGCTGATGGCGATCAGCAGCATCGGGATGATGTTGGATACCACGGTGAGGCGGATGCCCAGCCAGCCCATGGCGCCCAGGGTAACCACTACCGAGAAAAGGATCGGCACAAAGGGAATCAGCAACCCTCGCAGGGAACGGAAGGCGAGGAAGAACATCCCCGCCAGCAACAGCAGGAATAGCGGCATCAGCAGCCCCATGTCACGGTCCATGCCGGTGGACATGGCGTGCTGGATAACAGGCAGGCCGCTGACGTGCCAGCTCTCCAGGCGATCGTGCTTGCGGAGCACTTCATTGACATGGGTGGTCATGGCCGCATCGGACATGCCCGGCTCGAACTCCACGAGCAGGGCGAGCCGATCATGATCCATGCTCACCAGATTGCCGCGGTACATGGGGGTGTCCCGCAGGCGCTCCTTCAGCATGGAAAAGTCCATTTCGGAGGGGGCGGCATCCACCAGGTCACCGACCCGGAAGAAACCGTCGTCGCCGCGCAGATACTGTTTATTGAATACGGAGTGGACTTCGCGAACCTGCTCGGCCTGCTCCAGGTCGGCGGCAACCTGTTCCGCGAGCGCAAAGGCCTCGGGCGTGAATACATCCGGCTCTTCAACGCCGATCAGTACAAAGTCGGGATTGCCGAACTCGCCGGCCATCTCGTGCTTGAGCCGGACGTGGTGCTCGTCCGGACTGACCAGTGCTTCGACCCGGCTGTCCTGCTGGAGACCGGGCAGGCCCGCGGCGAACGCACCCATCAGGATGGCCAGCATCAGCAACACGGCCACCGGACGAGCTATGGCAAAGCGAGCCAGACCTTTCATGTGAACGATCTCCCTTCAGATTGCGCCGCACCGCTGCCGGGCACTGTTTCCGGCCACTCCTTCCGGCTTGCTCTTTCAGTCAACCCGGTTCGCGCCTTTCCTGTGCGCTTCGTTCCTGTTCGCTTCATTCCCGTTCGGCTCATACTTCCAGGTACCGCGACTTCCGGGCACCGCCGTATCAATTATGCATATGTGCGCATTCATGCACATATCTGGGCGCCCAACTGGTCGGCCTCTTCTCCATGAATCCTCTTCTTCATGAAGCAAGGCCCCGCCACGCCATGCAACAGGGTTCGACCACTCAGACCGCCGCGCGGGTGACCGACGGCGGGTCAGGACTCCAGCGAGTATGCCTCCTCGCCGGCTTCGTCCAGCGACTCTGGACAGCAACGCTCGAGATAGGTGCGCATCTCCGCGGCCATCGATTCCAGCCGCGTGAGGATGGCGGCGCCGTTCAGCCGGTAATAGGTATGGCGCCCTTCGCGTTCGCCGATGATCAGCCCACTTTCCTCCATGAGGCTCAGGTGCCGCGAAATCACGGACCGGTCCTGGGGAAGCCGCCGGGCAATCGCCGAGATGTCCTGGCGCCCCGAAACAGCCAGCTCTTTCATGATGCTGATCCGGGCAGGTTCGCTCAGCACCCGGAAAAGTGCCGAATCCAGCAGAGATACCAGGTCGCTCACCATCACCCCAATTGCCGAAGCCATTTCCGGCATAATAGTGCATCTGCGTGCACATATACAAGCATCCGGCCGAGTCAGGACGTTTCCGCCAGCCCGGCCCGCGCTGCCGGGGCCGGAGCCACCCCCTCTGGCAGAGGCACCATGGACCGGGGCGCGGGCAATCCCAGGGTGGCGAGAAACACCGGCGCCACCAGCGCCAGGGGCCCGGTTACGCCGTGCAGCGGCATCCCGCCGTGGCGTGACTCCACCACCAGCGGCACCGGGTTGGCGGAATGCGACCCGAGCGGCTCACCGTCGGGCGTGAGCATGCAGTCCGCATTACCGTGGTCCGCGGTGATCACCGCGGACCAGTCATGCTGCCGGCAGGCCTCCAGGATACGTCCGAGCGCGCGGTCCACCGCCCCGGCCGCCCGGACCGCCAGGTCCAGGCGGCCGGTGTGGCCCACCTGATCAAGATTGGCAATATTCACAATCAATGCCTGATTGCGCGAGTCACGAAGAGCACCCAGAACGGACTCGCAGAGTGCCTCGATCGACATCTCGGGACGCACGGCAATTCCGGACTCGGGCACCGAGGGAATGCACTCCGCCGGGGTATCCGCAGGCAGCTCCCGCAATCCGTTGATGAACCAGGTTACATGCGGAAACTTGCACTCCTCGGCAATACGCAGCGCCCGGATTCCGTGTTCGCGGAGCGAGTCCACCAGCCCTTCCTTTACCGGCCTGGTGGGAAAGAAGACACGCTCGCGCGGAATGATACCCCCTTCCATCGGGACCATCGCATAGACCACTGACCGCACATCCAGCACCGCGGCCAACTGGCTTGCGCGGTCTGCCCGGTGACTGCACAGCAGCACCGGCTCACCCCGGGCAATGAACCCGTCCCGGTCAACGACATGAAAGGGAAAGGCTGATTCCACGCCTTCGCGCTCGAGATGTTGCGCCAGCGCATCCCTGCTGAACACCGGCTGCTCGATCTCGCCGCGCAAGCCGGCCACGCAGTAACGGGTAAGGTCCAGGTCGCCGCTGCGGTCACAGGCCCACTTGCGGCCACTGACCGTTGCAATGCGGGCCCGGGGAATAGCGGCAACTTCCTCCACCAGGGCGTCAAGCAGCCCGGGGGCGGATCCCGCGCGGGAATCCACGCCATCGAGCACCACATGCACGAACACCTCAGCGACTCCGTGGCGCGCCGCCAGCTGCGCGGCCCGCGCGGCCGTGCGCCAGTGCCCGTGTACGCCCGCGTCGGAAAGCAGCACCACCAGATGCAACCTGGCCTCGCCGGCGAGCGACTCCCATGGGCCCGCCTCGGCCCACTCCCCGCTGGCCCAGGCGTCGTCAATCCGGCTGAGCGTGCCGGGCACCATCCTTCCGGCACCGATGTTCACATGCCCGACTTCGGAATTGCCGGCCTTGCCGGATTCAAGCCCGACTCCGGGGCCCGACGCCTCCAGCCGCGCACAGCCCTGGCGCTCGGCAAGCGCAAAGAAGGTGGGCATGGTCTTGCGAGTGACCGCCGAGCCCTGATCCGTCTCCGAGAGCCCCATACCGTCAAGGATGAGAAGCACACTCCGATGCGTCATGTTTTCGCCTCCAATGCTGATGGTCTATCCCAGTTCCGTACGCAGAAAATACCGGCTGCCTTCGGCCTCGGGCTGGTACAGCACCACTTCTGCCGGGCCCGCCTCGCACATGTACCCGCAACCGTCCTCGACACAGAAAACACAGGCCTGCTCGGAAATCCGCCGGGCCTGGCCAATGCTGTGCGTATCGATCAGTACCGGGCGCTCACGCGAAAGCTCTCTGACGATCTCTTCAATGCCCTCGGTCGCCGCCGGGTCCAGTGCGGAGGTCGGTTCATCAAGAAGCAGCACTTCGCTGTTCATCAGGACACCCATGGCCATGCACAGGCGCTGTCTCTGTCCGCCGGAGAGTTTTCCGGCACGAACCCGCGGCCACTCCGCGCCAAGCTCACGGGCAAGGCCCAGCCGCTCAAGCTGCTCTTCCATCCTTCCAC
>SLJS01000356.1 GCA_007135015.1 Alcanivorax sp.
CGTAAGGTCGCCGATTCGGGGAGCCTGACCCTGAAGGGTTGACGCAGCCGACATCTGGGAAAGTGCCCGAAGCAGGTTATCGCCTACTTCATTGACAATCGGCTGATCGTTGCGGAACGCCAGTTCCCCGGAGAGCGCCATGGGCCCCAGGCCGGTGCTGAAGCTTGCGCCAAACATGTCGATATCATCCAGATAGGCCAGATTGTATTCGGTGGTGTCGATCATCCGGGCGGTATCTTCAACGTTTCCGGACCCGACGATGATATCGTTGAACTGCGCGCCCACCACAGGCAGCTTGGCGTGAGTGCGCGTGTAGTAGAAGCCGAACTCGGTGCCGCCAAACAGGCCCGTGAAGTACCGGAACGCCAGCCCGAACTGGCCGCCGGAGCTTGCGTCCTCGTCGCCGCTCCGGTTTACCGTTACCTGGGTGGCCTCGTAGTCGTAGGCACCCAGGTTGGACTGCGAGTTATAGGTGTTCTCGGTGTAGGTCGCAAAACCGTCCGCAATTGCCGGATTGCCTGCCGAGGCCGCGACCAAGCGACCGTCCACGATCACATTGTCCGCGCCACGGGCCGGAAAGCCATCGTGCGTATTGAAGAAAGTGCCGGCTGCGGCATCCTGGTTCTGCTTCCATTCATACTGGTAAAACGCCTCCATGCTCAGATCGAAGGTCAGGTCGTAGGAAAAGGACAGCGAGCCGATGGGAATCAGCGCGTCCCGGATCTCCGAGCCGGGCTGGCGAAGGGTGGCCAGGTCGATCTTGTTGGCCGTATTGATGCCGTTCTGGATGAACAGGGCCTCGCCCCAGTTGATCACCCTGCGACCCG
Organism: Alcanivorax sp.; assembly: GCA_007135015.1. Classification (GTDB taxonomy): domain Bacteria; phylum Pseudomonadota; class Gammaproteobacteria; order Pseudomonadales; family Alcanivoracaceae; genus SLJS01. The sequence goes on from SLJS01000356.1 coordinate 828, forward strand.
CGCGCACGTTCAGCGGCCGGTCAAAGAGCTCGAAATCGCCCCAGGCGTAGGCCTCCAGCATGCGCGTGCGCTGGCCCGCATAGTCCCGGGCGGCATCACCAAAGCGGTCGCCGGTGCCGTTGTTGGCATGGTGGGAAAAACTTGCGTAACGGTTGATACCGTTGGACGGTTGCGGTGAAGCAATACGGTTGAGCTGGCCGCCATCATGGCCGCCATCCATGATCACATGGTCATAGTTGGTCGTTGCCTGGGCGACAATGCCGTAGCGATGGTCCCAGGTCAGCTCCAGCTCCGGCGTGATCCGGGTGTTCAGCGAGGTCAGGCCCGGATCGAAATTGTTGTTGGCGTCATTCTTGTTCAGCTGGGTGGAATAGCCCTTCTGGGCCATGGCCACGGGATCCTCGCTGGCGCTGAGTTCACTGGACTGTCGCTGGGTCCGCCACTGCGCGCCGACGGTAACGCTGGTATCCAGGCGACCGGTAAGCCTCGGATCATCGAAGTCCAGCTCGAACGCACTGACAGGGGAAAACATGACGAGAGACGAAAAACCGGCTGCCACCACAACATGACGGTTCTTCATCCCGGGCATTTTTTTCTTCATTTTGCGACTCCGTGAAAGACGGGCACTCCGGCCCGAGGCACCCTGATGTTTTCGTTATCACTTCGGGTCTGTCCTTCTCCGGCGGCGGCCCTTTCACCGCAGCCGGGACCCTTTCTCACTCCCGAGCAGCTGGAACTCTCCAGCGGCCGAACCCTATTCAAAGGCCCGGCCTCTGTTTACTGAGCATAAATCCTAATTTTCCGCTTTCATATCCCTTTTTTGTGAAATCAGCCGCCATTGCTCAAAATTCGGCCCAGTACCTCGCGCAGGTTGTCCGAATACCCGGCTCCGTCCAGCCTTTCCAGAGCCTCTCGCAGAAGCTCCCGACGCGCAAGCGGCAAACGCGGCAGTCGTGAACAGGCTCCGGCCAGCCGGGCCGATATCTGCGGATTGAGACCATCCAGTCGCGCCAGTGCATCCGTAAACAATCTGTATCCGGTCCCATCTTCCCTGTGGAAGGCAACGGGGTTGGCACTGGCAAAGGTTCCCAGCACGGCGCGCACACGATTGGGCAGGGTCCAGTCGAAATCCGGATGCTCCAGCAGCGTCTCGACCCGCTCGACAGTTCCGGCGCTCGGCACGGACGCCTGCACCGCAAACCACTGATCGAGCACCAGCGGCTCACGCCGCCACTGCTCATGAAACCGGTCAAGCGTTTCGCCGGAGCCTTCCAGCGCGCAAGTCACCAGCAGCCGCAGCGCGCCAAGCTGGTCGGTCATGTTGTCCGCCTGCCGAAATACCCGCTGGAGAAAGGCGGGAATATCGGGATCCTGCGCCACGGCCAGGTACTCCAGCGCCCGGTGACGCAGACTGCGCCGTCCCATGTCCCGGGGCCGGGGTTGCCAGGGCCCCGGGGTCTCCATGGAGCTGACCAGCGACCACCATTGTCCGGCCAACGCCTGTCCCAGTGCGCGCTGCAACCCGTGGCGGGCCTCGTGTATGGCGTCCACGCGGATCTCGTCCATGCTGTCGCCGATGGCGCCCTCGCCCGGCAGTTCCAGCAACAGGGCCGCCTCCGCCGGGTCCTCCTCCGCCCGGTCAATCACCCCGCGCAGGGGTGGGCCCAGCGCCTCGAGCTGCTCCTCCAGGGCCGCTTCCCCCGCCATCAGCGCATCCAGCGAGCGGAAGAAAAGACGCCTGGCAACATCCCAGCGGCAATAACCGTCCTCATCATGGGCAAGCAGCAGGGCCAACTGCTGCTGGGAGTAGTCGTAGTCCAGCTCCACCGGTGCGGAAAAACCGCGAAGCAGTGACGGCACCGGTTTGTCGGGCACCGCAAAACGGAATGTCTGCTCCTCGCTGTCCAGCACCAGCACGGTCTCGGTTCCGCCCTGCCCGTCGAGCTCGATGGCCGCGCCCCGTGAATCCAGCAGGCCCAGGCGCACCGGGATCATCACGGGCTGCTTCTCCGGCTGTCCGGGAGTCGGCGGCGTATGCTGCGAAAGCGTCAGCGTCCAGGTGCCATCTTCATAGTGGTCCCGCGCATGCAGTCTCGGGGTGCCGGCCTGGCCGTACCAGCGGCGAAACACCGACAGGTCCTTCCCGGAAGCCTCTTCCATGCAGGCGACAAAGTCGTCACAGGTGACCGCCTGCCCGTCAAAACGCGAGAAATACAGGTCCGTGGCCGCCCGGAAGGTCTCCGGTCCCAGCAGGTTGTACTGCATGCGCACCAGCTCGGCGCCCTTCTCGTAGACGGTCAGGGTGTAGAAGTTGTCGATCTTGCGGTATTCATCCGGGCGTACCGGATGCGCCATGGGCCCCTGGTCCTCCGGAAACTGCATGGTGCGCAGCATCTTCACGTTCTCCACCCGGTTGACCGAAGCGGAATTCATCTGCTCGGAAAACTGCTGGTCCCGAAAGACCGTAAAGCCCTCCTTGAGGCTCAGCTGGAACCAGTCCCGGCAGGTTACCCGGTTGCCCGACCAGTTATGGAAGTACTCATGGGCGACCACCGACTCCACGCGCTGGAAGCCCGCGTCCGTGGTCGTGCGCGGATGGGCCAGCACGCAGGACGTATTGAAGATATTCAGGCCCTTGTTCTCCATGGCGCCCATGTTGAAGTGGCTAACCGCCACCACCATGAAATGGTCCAGGTCATACTCCCGACCATAACACTGCTCGTCCCAGGCCATGGCCCGCTTGAGCGAATCCATGGCATGGCCGAGCTTGTCCAGGTCCTGCTCGGCGGCATAGATATGCAGCGCCACCTCCCGGCCGGAGCAGGTGGTGAAGGAATCCTCGCGAACGGCCAGATCGCCGGCGACCAGGGCAAACAGGTAACAGGGCTTGGGAAAGGGATCTTCCCAGCGCACCCAGTGTTGCCCACTCTCGCCCTCACCCCGGGCCACGGGATTGCCATTGGACAGGAGTACCGGATAACGATTCCTGTCCGCGTAGAGCGTGGTGGTGAATCGCGTCAGCACATCGGGCCGGTCGGGAAAGAAGGTGATGCGACGGAAGCCTTCCGCTTCGCACTGGGTGGTAAGCATGCCCCCGGACTGATAGAGGCCCTCCAGGGCGGTATTCGTGTCGGGATGAACAAGCACGACCGTCTCCAGCACGAAACGGTCCGGCACTGCCGTCACCACCAGCCGTCCATCCTCGTCATGCCGGTATCGCTCCGGGCCGAGCACTTCGCCGTCCAGGGATACCGACTCCAGGACAAGCTGCTCCCCGTCGAGCACACAATCGCCCGGCGGCTCCCGCCGGGCGGGGTTGCGGCGCATTGCAAGCCGTGCCCGCACCCGCGTGCGCGAAGGGTCCAGATGAAAGGTCAGCTCCGCTTCGTCAACCAGAAAGCCAGGAGCCTGATACTCGGCGAGCCGGACCGGGCCGGCGGGCGAAGCGTCACGCATCGCGCTTCTCCCCGGGACCTGCCAGGGTTACGGGCTGTTCTGCGGCGCCCGGGCTGCCGGCGCAGTCCACCGGCGGCGGCCCGGTGCGCTGCTCCGGTGGAATATCATTGCGCGCTTCCCAGGCAATGACCGCCTGGAGACAGAGCTGCCTCTGCTCACCGGTCAGTGTCCTGCCGTCGGCCCAGCGGCCGGTCTCGATGGCTTTGCGCATTCCCAGCCACTGCTCCCGGCTCATCCCGTCAATCATGCTCGTGAAATCCCGTTGCTGCATCATCACACCTCCGGGCCCCAATATACGCCGCCCAGACAGCTCCGTCAGCCCGACAGCCCGTGCCCACCTTCGCGTCCAGGCCATGGCCCTGCTTCGAGGATTCCCCTTCCCCTTGAAAGGGTGTCGCAAAAGGGTCTGGAGCCTGTTCCAGTGGGATTTGTGGAGCCCCGTAGCCCGGATGAAGCGAAGCGCAATCCGGGGCCGCGAAGCGGCCAGATTCTCTGCTGCGGGGGTTCTACTCCAACGCTCTGGAAGGCCCCGGATTACGGCCTTCGGCCTTCATCCGGGCTACGCCGGCTCGGCCTTGCTGGAGGGGCCCCGCTCCCCGCCGTGGGAGAGAGGGACAGGGAGAGGGGAATCGAATTACGGGAAAGCATCAAG
>SLJS01000181.1 GCA_007135015.1 Alcanivorax sp.
AGGCTACGCAAGCCGCACTGCTTGATGCTTTCCCGTAATTCTCTCCCCCTCTCCCTGTCCCTCTCCCACGGCGGGGAGAGGGAACCCTCCAGCAAGGCCGCGAAGGCCTCGGATTCGGCACCATGCCAGGTTCTTCGCGCCCCAAGGTGGGCTCCCACAAACCCTTTTGCGACACCCTCCTCGTCGGAGAGGGGCAGGGAGAGGGAGATGCCAGGGCCTTTGGTTGTCTTCTGTCAGCGGCTGGAGGCCACACCCTACTGACCGCCGACCACCGGGCGTTGATCGCTGTTCATTGCCGCAAGTTCCAGCGCCTTGTGCGTCACCCACTGCTCCACCTTCGCATTCAACTCCTTGGTGGAAAACTCCCCGGGCTCGATGGGTGTGCCGATCTCGAAGATCACGCGGCCGGGGCGGGGGAGCATGGACCTGGCAGGCCAGCAGTTGCCCGCGTTGTGGGCCACGGGAAGGATGGGCACGCCGGCGTGTCGGGCAAGCATGGCCGCGCCGGAATGGAAGGCGCCGGGCTCGCCCGGCGGGCGGCGGGTTCCTTCCGGGTAGATGGTCACGTGCATGCCCTGCTTCAGCCGCTCGCCGCCCTGGCGGACGATCTCGCGCAAGGCGGTGGAGGCGCGCTTGCGGTTGATGGCGATGGGGCGAAGCATCTTCAGCCCCCAGCCGAAGAACGGAATCCACAGCAGCTCCCGCTTGAGAATCGTTGCCTGGGGAGAAAAGAGAAGCTGCAGATAGAAGGTCTCCAGATTGCTCTGGTGGTTGGCGGCGATCACCAGCGGCCGGTCGACGGCTGCGCCGTCCAGGCCCCTGACCTCAATTTCCACCCCGTTGACGTGGCGCAGCGTCCAGAAGATCAGGCGGGTCCAGACATTGACCAGAGCGATGCGTTTTTCGAACGGCAGAAAGGGGCCGATCACCAGACAGACCAAACTCCAGATGATGGCGAAGCCCGCATAAATCAGACAGAAGACCGCGGCGCGCAGGAGTGTGCCGACGGCGGATCCGGATGGTTTCAAGTCTGTTTCTCCCCCTGGGCATTCCCGGCAATCGTCCGGGCAAACTCATTCAGGTCCGTGAAAAGCGGAGTATCCGCCAGCTCGTCGGGCAGGCCGGCGGCCCGGGTGGCGTTGCCCTTGCCGGTCAGCACCAGCGCCGGGCGGCAGCCGCCGGACGCCGCGCACTGCAGATCCCGCAGGCTGTCACCGACCACCCAGGCGCCGTCGAGATCCAGGCCCAGTTCCTCGCGGATCTGCTCAAGCAGTCCCGTGGCCGGCTTGCGGCAGTTGCAGTTTTCTTCCGGCGCGTGTGGACAGAAGAAGATCCCCGCCAGGGCACCGCCCGTCCGATTGATTTCGGTGGTCATGCGCCGGTGGATCGCCTCCAGGGTAGCCCGGTCAAAATAGCCCCTCCCCACCCCGGACTGATTGGTGGCCACCACAATGGTGTAGCCCGCGCGATAAAGCTGCGCGATGGCTTCCAGCGAACCCGGAATCGGCAGCCACTCTTGCGGTGACTGGATATAGGCATCGGAGTCCTCGTTGATGACTCCGTCCCGGTCCAGGATGATGACGCGACTTCCATCCTTCATGGGCGATCGTCCGCAATGCCGGCTTCGGTGTCCATGGTATCAGCTGGGCCGGGGCCGGTGCGCGGCGTCAGCCCAGCTCCGAAATGTCCGCCACCTGCAGGAACAATCGCCGCAGCCGATCAAGCAACGCCAGCCGATTGTTCCGCAGCGCCTCGTCCTCGGCCATGACCATCACCGCGTCGAAGAAACGGTCCACCGGTTCGCGCAGACCCGCCAGGGCTTCCAGCACCGCGCCGTAGTCGCCCTGTTCCGCCAGGGGCGCGGTCTTCTTCTCCACCTGCCCGATGACATCGTTGAGCGCCTTCTCTTCCCGCTCTTGCAGCAGCTTCGGGTCCACGTTATTCGGGATGGCATCTCCGCCCTGCTTGGCGAGAATGTTGGCGACCCGCTTGTTGGCGGCGGCAAGCGCCTCGGCTTCCGCGCGCTGGCGGAATTTTTCCACGGCGTGGATCCGCCGGTCGAAGTCCAGCGGCGCGTCCGGCGCCACCGCCAGCACGGACAGGATCACCGGCGCCGGGACATCGCGGTCCTGGTAGAAGGCGCGGTAACGGCCCTGTATGAAATCCATCGCCGATTCGACAGCGGCGCCATCCAGGCGGTCGCCGAGCTGTTCGGCGGCCCGGGTCAGCAGTTCCCGCAGATTCAGGCCCAGTTCCTTTTCGATGAGAATGCGCAGTATGCCCAGTGCGGCGCGGCGCAACGCGTAGGGATCCTTGTCGCCGGTGGGCGTCTGGCCGATACCGAAAATGCCCACCAGGGTGTCAATGCGATCGGCCAGGGCGACGGCCTGGCCGGTCGGCGTGGCCGGCAATTCATCGGTGGCGAAGCGCGGCAGGTAGTGCTCGGGCATGGCCCGGGCGACTTCCTCGTCCAGGTTGTCGTTGCGGGCCAGGTAATAGCCCATGATGCCCTGCATGGACGCAAACTCATCGACCATTTCGGTGGAAAGGTCCGCCTTGCAGAGCTCGCCGGCCTGGCGTGCAAGCGCCGGGTCGCCCCCGATCTTCGCGCTGACCTGTTCGGCCAGGTGCGCAATGCGCGCGCACTTGTCGGCAACGGTGCCCAGTTTCTCCTGAAAGACCACGCCCTCGAGGCGGCGGGCGTGTTCGGCCAGGGGCTTTCTGCAATCGTTGTCGTAAAAGAAGGCGGCGTCGGCCAGGCGTGGGCGGATAACCCGTTCATTGCCATGGATCACCGCGCGCGGATCCCGGCTTTCGATATTGCTTACGGTAATGAAGGCGTTGAGCAACCGTCCGTTTTCGTCGAGCACCGGAAAGTATTTCTGGTGCTCCTGCATGGCGTAGATCAACGCCTCCTGGGGCACGCGCAGAAAGTCCTCCGAGAATCGGCCCGCCAGGGCCACCGGCCATTCCACCAGGGCGGTTACCTCTTCCAGCAGCGCGGGGTCGATGGAGGCGGACCCGCCGGCCTTCTTCCCGGCGGCCAGTACCTGCTCCCGGATCGTCTCGCGCCGGCGGTCGTGGTCGACCAGCACATGGCCCTCGTCCTCCAGGCGCTGCTCATACTCGCGGGCATGGGCCAGCGAAAGGGAGCCCGGTGCATGGAAACGGTGGCCCCGGGAAACACGGCTGGCGCTCAGTTCCAGCAGCCTCATGTCCACTATGCGCTCGTCGAGCAGCACCACCAGCCAGTGCGCCGGACGCACGAAACGGGCCTTGCGTCGCCCCCAGCGCATCCGCTTGGCAATGGGCAGTTGCTGCACCGAACGGGCAAGAAACTCGGGGAGCATTTCATCGAGCTCGCGGCCCTTCTCGGTGATCTGCGCGCTCAACCAGGTGCCCTTGCCGGTCTCCAGGCGCCCGAGATCCTCCACCTTCAGTCCCACCGACTGCGCGAAGCCCTGCGCCGCCCGGGTGGGCGCGCCCTGCTCATCGAAGGCCGCCTGCACGGCGGGACCGCGGCGCTCGATCTGCCGGTCCTGCTGTTTCGTCTGCAGGGCGTTGATGCGAAAAGCCAGCCGGCGCGGGGTGGCAAACACCTCCAGTTCGCCATGTGCCAGCTCCGCTTCGTCAATCTGACGCAGCACTTCCCCCGCAAAGGCATCCGCCAGGGACTTCAGCGACGCCGGGGGCAGCTCTTCGGTACCGAGCTCTACAAGCAGATCCGCGGTATCGGTCATTTTGCCCCCTTCTTCTTGTCACCCTTTTGCTTGCTGCGCTCTTTCGCCAGCGCCGTCTGTACTTCCTGGCGGGTGGCCTGGTCGGCCATGGGAAAGCCCAGCTTCTCCCGGGCGTCGAAGTAGGCCCGGGCCACGGCACGCGCCAGCGCGCGCACCCGAAGGATATAGCGTTGACGCTCGGTGACCGAGATCGCCTTGCGGGCATCCAGCAGGTTGAACGTGTGCGACGCCTTGAGGGTGAACTCGTAGGCCGGCAGCGGCAGCCCCGCCTCGATCAGCCGGTTGCTTTCCGACTCATACAGATCGAACTCGCGGAACAGCGCTTCCACATTGGCCTGTTCGAAATTGTAGGTGGACATTTCCACCTCGTTCTGCAGGAAGACATCACCGTAGTAGACCGAGCCGGTGGGGCTGCGGGACCAGAGCAGGTCATAGACGGATTCGGCACCCTGCAGGTACATGGCCAGCCGCTCCAGCCCGTAGGTCAGCTCGCCGGTGACCGGATAGCAGTCGAGCCCCCCGACCTGCTGGAAATAGGTGAACTGGGTAATCTCCATGCCGTTGAGCCAGACTTCCCAGCCCAGGCCCCAGGCGCCGAGCGTGGGCGACTCCCAGTCGTCCTCCACGAAACGGATGTCATGGGTAAGCGGGTCCAGCCCCAGGTGTTCCAGCGAACCCAGATACAGCTCCTGAAGGTCGTCCGGCGAAGGCTTGAGCACCACCTGGAACTGGTAATAGTGCTGCAGGCGGTTGGGGTTCTCGCCGTAGCGGCCGTCCGTGGGCCGGCGCGACGGCTGCACATAGGCGCTGTTCCAGTTCTCCGGGCCGATGGCTCGCAGAAAGGTGGCCGGGTGAAAGGTGCCCGCGCCCACCTCCATGTCCAGCGGCTGCACGATCACGCAGCCGCGCTCCGCCCAGTATTGCTGCAGCGCCAGGATCAGTCCCTGGAAGGTGGAAACGTCCACCGGGGCCTTGTCCGCCATAACCTTCCCGCAAGCCGGTTGAAAAGCCGCCAAGTATAGCGGTGTGGCGCCCCTGGCGATAGGTCGCCGCCGGGGGCGGCGACCGCGACCGGCGGCCGGTTGGCAGCGGTCAGGAAACAGAATCCAGGGTGGCACAATGCGCGCCCTGCACTCCGCTTCTTGTCGCATGCGGAGAACAGGCTGCCGTTCGTCGCAACAATG
>SLJS01000393.1 GCA_007135015.1 Alcanivorax sp.
TCGCGTCTCTCCTGCCCTCAACAAGTGCCTTTTGAGACACCCTCATCAAGGGAGAGGGGATCATTCCATACCCGTCTGTGAGTAGATCAGGGCAAGGATGGCATCCGTTCCAGCCGCCGAGTACAGACTACCAACCACCGCGCCCCGCAGGGCGCTCTCCATTCCGACCACTGAAAACCGACCGCCGACCACTGGCGCCGAAGGCGCCTACTCGTCCGATTTCTCGCGGCGGTATTCGATGGGGGTCATGCCCACCCAGCGTTTGAAGGCGCGGTAGAAGGTGCTGGGTTCGGAGAAGCCGGTAAGATAGACGATCTCGTCGATGGATTCGTCGGTGCCCGCCAGCAGGCGCTTGGCCAGGCGGCAACGGTAGTCGGCCACCAGCTGGTTGAAGTTGGTGCCCGCGTCCGCCAGCCGGGTACGAAGTTGCCGGGGCTTGATGTCCAGCCTGCGGGCCACTTCTTCCAGGTTGGCATTGCCGGATTCCAGCAGCTCCACGATCAGGCGGGTGACCTGGTCCACCAGATCCTGCTTTTCCAGCCGGGCGACCTGTTCGCTGGCCAGCTGCTCATGGAGCCGAAGCAGCTCCGGCTCGTGGTGGGATGAGGGCAGATCCATCACTTCCCGGGAAAAACGAATCCCGGTCCAGGGATGATCGAAGTGCACCGGGCAGCCAAAGGTCCGCTCGTATTCTTCCGGGGCGGCATGGCGGGCATGGCGGAAGTGGACTTCCAGCGGTTCGAATGCGTCATCGGTGACGAAACGGAAGAACTTGATGATGCCCACCATGGCGCATTCGTTGAAGTGATACAGCCGCTGGCTCCAGAACATCTGCTTGAGCACGACCGCATCGCCCTCTTCCTCGAGATGGCCGCGAACCGCATCGGAAAGCAGGCGCTGGTAATCCAGAGCCCTTTTCAGGCCTTCACCAAAGGTGGGACTGCTGAGGAAGAGATACTCGAGGACCTGACCCTTGAACACGGGTACATGGGCACCGAGGTGCAGGCCGATATGGGGGTCACCGGAGACTTCCTCGGCGGCCTGCCAGAACCATTCCTGGGCATCATGGGGCGTACGCAGATCGTGCTGGTCCAGCATGGCGCGGTCCGCGCCCACCTTCTCCAGCACCGCATCCGCGTCTACCCCCGCATCGCGCATGGCCTGATAGACCATGCGCAGCAATACACCGGAATCGGTCAGTTCGGCCATGCTGTTCCATTCGCCCCGTAAACAGGTTCCTGAGCGTAGCACAGCCAGGCGCCGGCGGGCATCCTGATTGTCAGGGCCCGCGGGCCCGCCGCCGGTGTCCGCGCGCATCGGTTCAGGCCGCGGCCGCCTGCTCCCGGCCGCCGCCACCCGGCAGGGCCATGCGCACGATCCGTTTCATGACCGAACCGAACTGCTTGCCGAGACGGCCGGTGTTATAGGGTACGCCGTACTTGCGGCACACAGCCTGTACTTTCGGAGCCACTTCCGCGTAACGGTTGGACGGCATGTCCGGGAACAGATGGTGCTCGATCTGGTGACTGAGGTTTCCGGACAGGATATGGAACGTCCTGCCGCCTTCCAGGTTGCTGGAGCCCAGCACCTGACGCAGATACCACTGCCCCCGGGTCTCGTTCTCCGCCTCGTCCTCGGTGTACATCTCGACACCATCGGTGAAGTGCCCGCAGAAGATGATCATGTAAGACCAGAGGTTCCGGTTCAGGTTGGCCACGAAATTGCCGGCCATGGGGAACATGAACAGGGGTCCGGAAAGCGCCGGGAAGAACACATAATCCTTGGCCACCTGCCGGCTCGCCTTGCGCAGGATCTCGTTGTACTGCTTGAGCGCCTCGGCCCGGCTCTTGTCCTTGCCGATGCGCTCGAACTCGAGATCATGGAAGGCCACACCCCACTGGAACGTGGCGGCAAGCACGGCGTTATACAGCGGCTGGAACAGATAGATCGGCTTCCAGGGCTGTTCTTCCGACATGCGCAGGATGCCGTAGCCCACATCCCGGTCCTTGCCGACGATATTGGTGAAGGTGTGGTGCACATAATTATGCGAGTGCTTCCACTGGTTTGCCGGGCAGGTATTGTCCCACTCGTAATCGCCCGAGCTCAGCCGCGGGTCCTTCATCCAGTCCCACTGGCCGTGCATCACGTTGTGCCCGATCTCCATGTTTTCCAGGATCTTGGACAATGAAAGCAGCGTGGTGCCGGCAAGCCACGCCGGCGGCAGAACCCCGGCCCAGAGCAGCGCCCGGCCAGCCACCTCGGAGCCGCGCTGGACGCGCAGGAGGCGGCGAATATAGTCGGCATCACGCTTGCCCAGGTCATTCATGACTTCCTCGCGGATCTGGTCGATTTCACGACCGAATTCCTCGACCTGTTCCGGAGCGAGATAGACTCGACCCTGTCCTGCGAATTTCATCGGCGCATTCATAAGCACCTCCCTTTTGGTAATCGGTTATGGCGCGCATCTCCGCGCCATGGATCAAAAATCTTCAGAGTTCAACCTGTACATCGCCGGCGGCGGCGTGCACGCAAAGCTGCAGGGCCTCGTCACGAACCTGGCGCACCTGATCGTTACGCACATCGCGCACGGTGCCTTCACTGATGGTGCACTTGCAGCTCTGGCAGATGCCCATGCGGCAGCCGTATTCGGGATTCAGCCCCTGATTCTCCGCCAGCTCCAGCAGCGTGCCGGCGCTTTCGCCGTCGGCTTCGCGCCCGCTGCGGGCAAAGCGCACCCGCCCCTCGCCGGTGGAACTGATCGACGGGGCGACGAATTCCTCCTGCTCCAGGGCGGCAAACGGCCGTTGCTCGTGCAGGGCATGAACCTGTTTCATCAACCCATCCGGCCCGCAGAGCAGCACATGGCGCTCGGCGGAATCGGGCACCAGTTCATCCAGCTGTTCGGCGCTGAAGAAGCCGCCGTGGTCACCTTCAAGCGGCGCCTGCTCGGTCACGCAGAGCTTCAGATCCAGCCAGGGCCAGCTCTCCGCCATCTCCCGCATTTCCTGCAGCGCAATGGTGTCCTCATAGCTGCGGCTGTAATGCAGGAACACCACACTGCCCTGGTAGTCCTCGGCGGCCAGCTGCCGGGCCATGGCCAGCATGGGAGTCACGCCGCTGCCGCCGCTGAGCATCAGGATCCTGTCCGGGCGCGGCTCGGGCAGCACGAATTCGCCGGCGGGTCCGCCCAGTTCGACGATATCGCCGACGCGGGCATGGTCCACCAAGTGATTGCTGACCCGGCCATCGCCGTTACGCTTGACGGTCAGCCGAAGCATGTCCTGGCCCGGGGGCACGGAAACGGTAAAGCAGCGCTGCTCGCGCACCCCGTCGACCTCGACACCCAGCACCACATGCTGGCCGGCACGGTGGCCCCGCCAGTTGTGGTTGGGCCGCAGCCACAGGCTCACCGCATCCGGGGTTTCCGGCTCGACGGCCTCGATCCGGGCACGGGCCTGATGGACAGACCACAGCGGATTGAAGGTAGTCAGATAGTCATCCACCGACATGGGACTGCACAGGGCCCGGGTCAGGGGCGAATCAAGCATGCTCCACAGCAGACGTGACATCGGAATCTCCTTGTATCCCGTTGTGAACATACGTGCACGTTAGGCATTGTTGTATTACATGTCAACACCCGTACACAAAAGATTCTTGTGGCCTTGGAAATCAGCCGTTTACAGCCGTCCGCACCGAGAACACTTCCTGCCCGAGGCGAATTCGAGGACAATGGCGGCACCTGGGCAGGCCCGTCGAGAGAATCACCAATGGTGTCGGAAACCGCGACCGAGCAGCGCCGCCCCTCCCGGGGCGAGAGAACCCGGCAGGCCCTGATGAACGCGGCGCTCGACCAGGTGGACCGCAAGGGCAGCTTCAGCGGCCTGTCCCTGCGGCAGGTGGCCCGGCGGGCGGGTGTGGTACCTACCGCCTTCTACCGGCATTTTCCGGACATGGACGCACTGGGGCTGGCGCTGGTGGACAGCTCCTTTCGCGCATTGCGCCAGCTGATGCGTGAGACCCGCCGGGCGGGCATGCCGGAAAAGCAGGTGGTGCGCGAATCCGTGGCCACCTATGTGCGTTATGTGCGCGCCAACCCCCGCCACTTCCGCTTCGTGGTCAAGGAACGCTTCTCCGGCAGCCCGGCCATCCGCGACGCCATTCGCCGGGAGATCCGGCTCTTCGTAAGCGAGCTGGCCACCGACCTGTCGCGATTTCCCCTTTTCGACCGCATCAGCAGCGATGATCTGCGCATGATCGCCGGGCTGACGGTCAACAACATGACGGCGGTCACCGAGCAGATCCTGGAACTGCCCGATGACGACCAGGAGGAAGAAGTGCTGGTGCTGCGCGAGGCCGAACAGCAGCTACGCGTGATCCTGCTTGGGGCCATGCAGTGGAAAAGCAGGGAGTGAGGGCGCCCTTCGGGCGCGGTGGCAAGGGGCAAGGGGCAAGGGGCAAGGGGCAAGGCGTAGCTGGCATGCTGGTTGGTTCAGGCTCTGACGCGTCTTGCGCGAATGGACAAGGTCAGGCTGCGCAATGCCCAGGATTTCGGCCCGGCAGTAAGTACCAGCCATGCAAGTGGTTTGGTGCCATATCCGGGTTACCTGCCCCCCGCGCTGGCGTCCAGGGGGCGGAAGGTGGCGGTGATTTGCTGGCGCATGCCGGCGTACTGGCGTTCGATGGCACGGTCCCAGGCCGCCATCATGTCCGTTTCCAGTTCCTCACGCATCGCAGCCAGGGAAACCCGCAGTTCCTGCTCCATCTCGTCGCGGTTCAGGGCCTCGTCCAGGCTCAGCAGCGCCCAGTCCGTGGCCAGCCAGGCCACACCGCCAGCCACCAGCGCGCAGCCCAGGGCGACCGGGCCGCCCGGTGCGCACA
>SLJS01000269.1 GCA_007135015.1 Alcanivorax sp.
AGCCAGGCTCAGAATCGTGACGATGCCCGCGACCGGCTGGCCGCATTGATCCGCCGTGCCACCCACAAGCCCAAGCCCCGCCGCCCCACCCGCCCCTCGAAGGCGGCAAAACGCCGCCGCCTGGACGGCAAGTCGCACCGGGGAAAGATCAAGTCCCTGCGAAAGCCCCCCGAGTAAGCACCCCCGGCACCCTGCCCCCGGCCGGCGCATTTGCTATAGTAGCGCCCCCTTGATCCACGCGAAGCGCCGCGCGAGCGGGCGCCCGCCAGAACAGGAAAACAGCCATGACCGAGGACAAGCGCCGCAGGGTTTCCAGCGAGGTGGTGGACGGCACGAACAAGGCGCCGGGCCGCGCCATGCTGCGCGCCGTGGGTTTCACCGACGAGGACTTCCGCAAGCCGCAGGTCGGCATCGCCTCGACCTGGAGCAACCTCACCCCGTGCAACATGCATATCGACAAGCTGGCCGAGCATGCTGCACAGGGTGCCGACAATGCCGGCGGCAAGAGCCTCACGTTCAACACCATCACGGTCTCGGACGGCATCTCCAACGGCTACAAGGGCATGAAGTATTCCCTGGTTTCCCGGGAAGTGATTGCCGACTCCATCGAGACCGTGGCCGGTTGCGAGGGTTTCGACGGCATCGTGGCCATCGGCGGCTGTGACAAGAACATGCCCGGCTGCATCATGGGCATGGCCCGGCTGAATCGGCCCTCGGTGTTTGTCTACGGCGGCACCATCCAGCCGGGCAAGAACCACACGGACATCATCTCGGTATTCGAGGCGGTGGGCGAGCACGCCCGGGGAAAGATCGACGTCAAGCAGCTCCATGAAGTCGAAAGCACGGCAATTCCCGGACCCGGCTCCTGCGGCGGCATGTACACGGCCAATACCATGGCCTCGGCCATCGAGGCGCTGGGCATGAGCCTGCCGGGCAGTTCCGCCCAGGACGCGGTGTCGGACACCAAGCTGGAGGATTGCCGCCAGGCAGGTGCCGCCGTGCTGAATCTTCTGGAAAGGGACATCAAGCCCACCGACATCATGACCCGCGAGGCGTTCGAGAACGCCATTACCGTGGTGATCGCCCTGGGCGGCTCGACCAATGCAGTGCTGCACCTGCTGGCCATGGCCCATGCGGTGGACGTGAAACTGGAGCTGGATGACTTCATGCGGATCGGCGCGAAGGTGCCGGTGCTGGCTGACCTGCGTCCGAGCGGGCGTTTCATGATGTCCGAGCTGGTGGAAATTGGCGGCATCCTGCCGCTGATGAAGACGCTGCTGGATGCGGGGCTGCTCCATGGCGACTGTCTCACCGTCACGGGAAAGACCCTGGCGGAAAACCTGGAAGGGATCGCGCCCTACCCGGAAGGCCAGGAAATCATCATGCCGCTGGACAGACCGATCAAGAAGAACAGCCACCTGGTGGTACTGCGCGGCAATCTGGCCCCGGATGGCGCCGTGGCCAAGATCACCGGCAAGGAAGGCACGCACTTTACCGGCACCGCCCGGGTGTTCGAGTCCGAGGAAGAGTGCCTGGAGAAGATTCTGGAAGGCGCGGTACAGGCCGGTGATGTGGTAGTAATTCGCTACGAGGGCCCGAAGGGCGGTCCCGGCATGCGCGAAATGCTCAGCCCCACCTCGGCGATCATGGGCCGGGGACTGGGCGATTCGGTGGCGCTGATCACCGACGGGCGTTTCTCCGGAGGCAGCCACGGGTTCGTGGTGGGCCATGTTTCGCCGGAAGCGATTGACGGCGGGCCGCTGGCGATCGTGGAAAGCGGCGACCGGATCACCATTGATGCCGAAACCTGCCGCATCGATCTCGAGCTTGACGACGCCGAGATCCGGCAGCGACTGGAAAAATGGACGCGCCCGAAACCGCCCGTCAACCGCGGCGTGCTGGCAAAGTATGCCCGCATGGTGGCTTCGGCTTCGGAAGGCGCGGTGACGGACAGATTTGACTGAGGTGTTTGCCTAAAGCCCCTCTCCCCTGGCGAGGGTGTCGCAAAAGGGTTTGTGGGAGCGGACCTTGGGCCGCGAAGAACCTGGCACCGTCCTGGAGTCCAGGGCTTCGCGGCTTTGCTGGAGGGTCCCCTCTCCCCGCCGTGGGAGAGGGACAGGGAGAGGGGGATCGAATTACGGGAAAGCATCAAGCAGTGGGGCTACCGTAGCCTTCCCCCTCTCCCCAACCCTCTCCCACGAGGGGAGAGGGGACTCTCCATCAAGGTCGTGCTTTGAATTGCCTCTCGCTACACCCTCGTCAAGGGAGAGGGGCTTTTTACGGAACCCTCTCAAGAGTTCACCGATTCGGGAGAAACATGGCCGGCAACCGACTCCAGCACGCCATCGCGGCCACCGCCATACTGCTGTTGCTAACGGGACCGCTTGCCGCCGGGCCGATCCAGCTCGACGACATCCGGGTGGAAGGCTCCCGGCTGGAGCGCGGGCTGGAGGAAACGCCGGCGGCAGTGGGCGTGGCCGGTCTCCGTGACATCCATGAAGGGCGCCAGCGGGTGCAGATGGACGAAGCCCTGGGGCGGATACCGGGAGTCTATTTCGAGAACCGCTACAACTTTGCCCAGAACCTGCGCATCTCCAGCCGCGGCTTCGGCGCCCGCGCGCCCTTTGGTGTGCGCGGCCTGCGCATCAATATCGACGGCATCCCTGAAACCCTTCCCGATGGCCAGTCCCAGGTCGACGCGGTCAACCTGGATGCGGTGGAACACATGGAGGTAATCCGTGGCCCCGCCTCCGTGCTCTACGGAAACGCCACCGGCGGAGTCATCGATATCCGCACCCGCGATGGCCGGGACATGGCCCATGATCCGGTGGTGCGCGCCGAGGGTGGCAGTCATGGTTTCCGCAAGGCTACGCTGGAGACCGGCGGCGAACAGGGAAACTGGCGCCACCACATCACCGCCAACACCTTGCGCTCTGACGGTTACCGGGAACACAGCCAGGTGCGCAAACGCCAGTTCAGCGCCCGGGCCACACAGCAACTCGAGGGAAACCGGGAGATCTCCGCGCTGCTCAACGCCGTGGATATCCCCTTCGCCGAAGACCCCGGCGGACTCACGCGGGAGGAAGTGGAAGAAGACCGACGCCAGGCCGCCGGCTCTTCGAAGGATTTCAACGCCGGGCAGTCGGTGACCCAGAACCGGGTGGGCCTGGTCTATGACGACAATGAATGGCTGCCGGGTGAACTGACCCTGCGCGGTTTCTTTACTCGCCGAGATTTCGCACAGCAACTCCCCTTCCCCGGTGCCAACCGGCCCGCGTTCCGGCGGGACTTTTTCGGCGGCGGCGCGGAGTACACGGATCTGCTGGAAACACCGGCGGGCCCCACGCGCTATATCCTGGGCCTGGACCTGGCCCGGCAGGAGGACGACCGCGAGCGCTTCAACGTGGACACCGACGGCAGCCGCGAACGTGTCGAAGAGGAACAACAGAATGCCACGGCCACGGGCCTGTTTCTTCAGAGCGATACGGCCCTGTCTGCCTCGGTGGACCTGAACCTGGGGCTTCGCTTCGACCGGGTGCGCTTTTCCATTGATGACCGCATGGGCGAAGGCGACGAAGACGACTCGGGCTCGCGCACCTTCAACGAACGAAGTGCCAGTATCGGCGCCGGCTGGCAGTTCCATCCCGATCACCGTCTTTACGGCAACCTGAGCACCGCCTTCGAGACGCCCACCTTTACCGAGTTCGCCAATCCGGACGAGGACCGGGGCGGCTTCAATCCGGATATCAAGCCACAGCAGTCACTGAACCGGGAGCTGGGCCTTCGCGGGCGGCTCGGCGAGCGCCTGCGCTATGACGCGGCGGTGTTCTCCGTGCGGGTGAAGGACGAACTGATGCCCTTCCAGCTGGACCCGGACGGACGCAGGTTCTACGAGAACGTGGCCCGCACACGGCGCCGCGGCATGGAACTGGGGCTGGAACACGCCACCACCGAGCGTCTCACCCTCACCGCCGCCTGGACTGTGGCGGACTACCGTTTCGTCGACTTCAGCGACCGCGATGGCAACGAATTTGACGGCAACCGGCTTCCCGGCCTGCCCCGCCACCATGCCTTCCTGGAGGCGGCCTGGCGGCAGCCGGGCGGCCTGTACGCGGCGCTGGAAGCGCGTTTTACCGACCGCCGTTTCGCGGAAAATGCCAACGAGGAGGAGGTCTCCGGCCACACCCTGGTCAATGTCCGGCTTGGGCGGACATGGAGAATGACTCAAGGGCGCCGGCTGGAGCTCTTCGCACGGGTGGAAAATGTGCTCGACGATGAACACTTTGCCAATATCCGCATCAATGCCAGCGCGGATCGTTTCTTTGAGCCCGCACCGCCACGCACCGCCTACGCCGGCTTTGAGCTCGGGTTCTAGGGCCCTTCGGGCCCGTGGCCCGTGGCGAGTGGCGAGTGGCGAGTGGCGAGTGGCGAGTGGCGAGTGGCAAGATTGCTCAACCCCCAGCTGTGTCAATGTTGGCGGCTGGCAGCGGTCGGCGGTCAGCAAGGGCGCAGGGAGACTGTGGTGCGGTCGACATTCCTTTTCCGGGAGGACTCGCTGACGGTTCCTGTCCGCGCGCGGGGCCCATATACTGATGGAACGCGGCCGCCCGATCCGTCGCGCCATTCGAGTCCAGGGAGCCGAGACCGGTGGAAGAAGAAATAAAAATCGCCTGCAAGGTCAATGACGAGCATGGCGAACCCGTCCAGATGATTGCCTGGAAATACAAGGCCATGCGCGAGGCCATCCTGCAGGTGGTGCCGAAAGAAGGAGAAGGGATCAGTTTCAAGGACTTGCGCCAGCAGGCGAAGGAGGCGCTGACCGATGAGCAGCGCACCAACCTGGGCTCGGCCGGCTGGTACACCCTGACCGTGAAGAA
>SLJS01000391.1 GCA_007135015.1 Alcanivorax sp.
GAAGCGGACTCCCGGCTGCTTCCCCGGGGTAATCGTAACCAATTGAATCTATTTGATTAATTAACCGGACAGTACTGGGACAAGCAAAAAAAGGAACCCGGCCGTACAGGCCGGAACCAGTAATCGCTGCGAAAGCCGTGCTCGCGGGAGCGTACCTTTAGCGACACCCTCCTGGTGGGAGAGGGACAGGGAGAGGGGGGAGGCTACGAAAGCCGCAAAGCTTGACGCTTTCCCGTATTTTCTCATCGCTCCAGGCCCGCAGCCCGAAGCCTGAAGCCCGAAGCCCCAACAACGTTAGGCATCGGCGCAGCGAGCCGGTATCATTGCGCTTCTGCTAGACTGACCGGCATCCGGGCCCCTGGCTCCGGGGCCGGGTGATTGAGCTCCCGGAGCCCGGCCTGCGGCCCGAAACCGGAGATCCCGGATTGCGTACCCGTGTGAAAATCTGCGGCATCACCCGTGAAGAGGACGCCCTGGTGGCGGCACGCTCGGGTGCTGATGCCATCGGGCTGGTCTTTCATCCCGATAGCCCCCGGGCCGTGAGTCCGGAGCAGGCCGCCCGGATCTGTGCGGCGCTTCCGGCGTTCGTGACCTCCGTGGGACTGTTCGTGGACGCGCCAGCGCAGCGGGTCCGGGATGTGCTGGCAGCCGTGCCGCTGGATCTGCTGCAGTTTCACGGTGACGAGGATCCACAGGATTGTGCCGCATTCGGCCGGCCCTGGATCAAGGCTCTGCGCATGCGTGAAGAAATGGATCCGGCGGAAGAAGTGGCGCGCCATGGCAACGCCCGGGCGGTGCTGCTCGACAGTTACCGCCCCGGCGTGCCTGGCGGCACGGGCGAGCGTTTCGACTGGAGCCGGGTGCCCGACGGGCTGGCGCTGCCGGTGGTTCTGGCCGGCGGGCTGGACCCGGACAATGTGGCCGATGCCATCCGCGCCGTGCGGCCCTGGGCGGTGGATGTCAGCGGAGGCGTGGAAGCGCGCGATGACAGCGGCACCCCGCTACGCGGAATCAAGTCACCGTCGGCCATTGCCGCATTCATGAAAGGAGTAGAAGGTGTCTGAAAAGGTCGACTACAGCGCTTTTCCCGATGCGCGCGGGCATTTCGGCGCCTATGGCGGGCGTTTTGTCTCCGAAACGCTGGTCGCGGCGCTGGAAGAACTGGACGCCATGTATCGCAGGCTGCGCGATGATCCGAAGTTCCGCGCGGACTTTGACCGCGACCTGGCTGATTATGTGGGCCGACCCTCTCCCCTGTACCTGGCGGAACGGTGGAGCGAGCGGGTCGGCGGCGCGCGGTTGTGGCTCAAGCGCGAGGATCTCAACCATACCGGCGCCCACAAGGTGAACAACACCATCGGTCAGGCGCTCCTTGCCCACCACATGGGCAAGCCCCGGGTGATTGCCGAGACCGGCGCCGGTCAGCACGGCGTGGCCACCGCTACCGTGGCGGCCCGTCTGGGGCTGAAGTGTCAGGTGTACATGGGTGCCGACGACGTGGCGCGCCAGAAGGTCAATTGCTACCGGATGAGCCTGCTGGGCGCGGAAGTGATTCCGGTTACCTCCGGCTCGCGCACGCTCAAGGATGCCATGAACGAGGCCATGCGCGACTGGGTGACCAACGTGGACGATACTTTCTACATTATCGGCACCGTGGCCGGCCCGCACCCTTATCCCATGCTGGTGCGCGATTTCCAGAGCGTGATCGGCCGCGAGGCGCGCGAACAGATGCTGGCCCGGGAAGGGCGCCTGCCGGACGCGCTGGTCGCCTGCGTGGGCGGCGGCTCCAATGCCATCGGCCTCTTCCATCCGTTCCTGGACGACAGCGAAGTGGCCATGTACGGCGTGGAGGCCGGGGGCGAGGGGATCGAGACGGGCCGCCATGCGGCGCCGCTGAGCGCCGGCCGTCCCGGTGTGCTCCATGGCAACCGCACCTACCTGATGGAGAACGACGACGGCCAGATCGCCGCCACCCATTCCGTTTCCGCCGGGCTGGATTATCCGGGCGTGGGGCCGGAGCATTCCTGGCTGAAGGACAGCGGGCGGGTGGAGTATGTGTCGGTCACCGACAGCGAGGCGCTGGATGCCTTTCGCCGCCTTACCCGGGTCGAGGGGATCATGCCGGCACTGGAATCCGCCCATGCGATTGCCTACGCGGAGAAACTGGCGCGGCGGATGAAGCCGGAGCAGAACATCGTGGTGAATCTTTCCGGCCGCGGTGACAAGGACATTGAAACCGTCGCCGCCCTGGACGGCCTGCATTTCTGATCACTGCCTTGCGTGAAGGTGTCGTAAAAGGGTCTTATGGCACTCGTAGGAGCGCTGCTTGCAGCGCGAAAACCCCGAATCTGGCACGGTGCCAGATTCTTAACGCTGCAAGCAGCGCTCCTGCAAGGGTTTTTGCGACACCCTCTTGCGTGACGGGCTTGCGTGACGGGCTGTTGGAAGCAGCCCGTGACCCGGCCCGGGCAGGCCGGTGGCAATTGTGGCCTGTAAAGAGCGCAACAATGGCTTTTTCAATACCCTGACAGACAGGAGATTTCCGGTTTGAGTCGTATCGAGGCCTGCTTCGAGCAACTGGCACAACAGGGCCGCAAGGCGCTGATCCCCTTTGTCACGGCGGGAGACCCGGAGCCTTCGGTCACGGTGCCGCTGATGCATGCCATGGTGGAAGCGGGCGCGGACATCATTGAGCTGGGCATGCCGTTTTCCGATCCCATGGCGGACGGCCCGGTGATCCAGCTGGCCTGTGAACGCAGTCTGAAGGCGGGCACCAGTGTCTCGGCCGTGTTCGACATGGTGGCGGAGTTCCGTCGTGACGATGACCACACGCCGGTGGTGCTGATGGGCTATCTCAATCCGGTGGAAGCGCGCGGCTACGAGGCCTTCGCCGCCGCCGCGGCGCAGGCCGGCGTCGACGGCGTGTTGCTGGTGGATCTGCCGCCGGAGGAGGCGGAAGAGCTCTGTCCGTACTTTCACGATCAGGGGCTGGATACGGTTTTTCTTCTTGCTCCGACCACCAGTGAAGCGCGCATGGACAAGATCGCCCGGGCCGGCACCGGGTATCTCTACTACGTCTCGCTCAAGGGCGTGACCGGCTCCGGGGCGCTGGATGTGGACGAGGTGGCCGCGCGGGTGGAAACAATTCGCAAACATGCCGGTTTGCCGGTGGGGGTCGGCTTTGGTATCAAGGATGCCCCCTCCGCCCGGGCGGTGTCCCGGGTGGCGGACGGCGTGGTGGTGGGCAGCGCGCTGGTGCAGCGCATTGCCGACCACGCGCACGAGCCCGCCCGGATACCGGAGCAGGTGGCCGAATTACTGGCGCAGATGCGCGCCGCCATGGACGCGTAACGCGGGGAGCCGGAAACCCATGAGCAACAACAACTGGCTGGAAAAGATCCTGCCTTCGATTCGCAAGACTTCCGAGAACCGGCGTGCCAACGTGCCCGAAGGGCTGTGGCGCAAGTGTCCGCGCTGTGACGGTGTGCTGTATCTTCCCGAGCTGGAGCGCAACCAGGAGGTCTGCCCCAAGTGTGAACATCACATGCGCATCGGCGCGCGCCAGCGGCTGGATCTGTTCCTGGACCAGGGGCCGCGCGCGGAAATCGGCGCGGATCTCGCGCCGGTGGACCGGCTGAAGTTCAAGGATTCAAAGAAATACAAGGACCGACTCACCGGCGCTCAGAAAGCCACCGGCGAGCATGATGCCCTGGTGGCCACCCGTGGCCATCTCAAGGGGCTGGCACTGGTGGCCTGTGCCTTCGAGTTCCGTTTCATGGGTGGGTCCATGGGCTCGGTGGTCGGTTCCCGCTTCGTGCGCGCGGTGGAAACCTGCCTGGAGCAGCGGGTGCCCCTGGTGTGTTTTTCCGCCAGCGGCGGCGCGCGCATGCAGGAAGCGCTGTTTTCGCTGATGCAGATGGCGCGTACCAGCGCGGCGCTGCAGCGCATGCGCGAGCAAAGGCTGCCTTTTATCTCGGTCATGACGGATCCGGTCTACGGCGGTGTGTCGGCTTCGCTGGCCATGCTCGGCGACATCAACGTGGCCGAGCCCAATGCGCTGATCGGCTTCGCCGGCCCCCGGGTGATCGAACAGACCGTACGCCAGAAGCTCCCCGAAGGCTTTCAGCGCAGCGAGTTCCTGCTCGAGCATGGCGCCATCGACATGATCGTGCATCGCCACGAGATGCGCGACACGGTTCATCGCCTGCTGGCGGGGCTGACCGGTGCCCCGCTGGAGGAGGAGGCCGCGGAAGGGTGACAGCGACCCTGGAGCAGTGGCTGGAGCGGATCCAGCATTGCCATCCCCGGGCCATGGACCTGGGGCTGGAGCGGGTCGCCCGGGTGGCCGCGCGGCTCGGGGTCGCCGATCTTCCGGCGACCGTGATCACGGTGGCGGGCACCAATGGCAAGGGCTCCACCGTGGCGCTCATGGAAGCGCTGGCCCGTGACGCGGGCCTGTCCACCGCGAGCTTCACCTCTCCGCACCTGTTCCATTTCGGCGAGCGCATGCGCATCAACGGCCAGCCCGCGCCGGACGCCGATATCTGCCGGGCCCTTGAAGCGGTCGACCGGGCCCGGGGCGAGGACAGTCTTACCTACTATGAATTCGCCACCCTGGCCGCCCTGCAGCTTTTCCGCGAAGCGGCGCCGGATCTGATCCTGCTGGAGGTGGGGCTGGGCGGGCGGTTGGACGCCGTGAACCTGCTGGACGCGGACGTGGCGGTGATCACTTCGGTGGGCCTGGATCATACCGACTGGCTGGGCGAGACCCGGGAGCTTATCGCCGCCGAGAAGGCCGGCATCCTTCGCCCGGGCCGGCCCCTGGTCTATGGCGAGGAAGACATGCCCGATGTGGTTGCCCGCCTGTGCGCGCAGGC
>SLJS01000027.1 GCA_007135015.1 Alcanivorax sp.
GTCATCGGTGACGTGACCCTGGGCGCGGACTGCTCCGTCTGGCCCGGCGCGGTCATCCGCGGGGACATGCACTTCATTGAGCTGGGCGCGCGCTGCAGCGTGCAGGACTGCGCCGTGCTGCACATCACCCATGACTCGGATTTCAATCCGGGAGGCTTTGCCCTGACCATCGGCGATGACGTGACCATTGCCCACCAGGCCATGCTGCATGGATGCGAAATCGGCAACCGGGTGATGATCGGCATGCAGGCCGCCGTGATGGACGGCGCCGTGATCGAGGACGAGGTCATCCTCGCCGCCGGGTCGCTGGTGCCACCGGGCAAGCGGCTGAAGAGAGGGCATCTTTATCGGGGGAGACCGGCGAAGCCGGTGCGCGAACTGACCCGGGAGGAGCTCGACTATCTTCCCTATGTGGCCGGCAACTACGTGACGCTCAAGGACCAGTACCTTGCCGAGGCGAAATCATGATGTGGCGTTTCCTGCTACTGCCCCTGACGCTCCTGCTTCTTTCCGCCTGTGCCACCGGGGTCGGCGACAGCGCCGACGTCTGGGTCGCAAAGGAGTACTCCGGGGGCAGGCAGTGCGAGGAAGACTTCGCGCCGCCCGATACCCGTGAGCTTCTTGAAGGCAAGGGCATCCGCGTACGGGAAACCGCAACCGAACCCATGCCCGTATGCATGGCCTGTGGAATCTGCCCGGCCTATGCGGCGCGTCACTTCGCGCGCATCCACCAGGACGATGCCGACAAGGCGAAGGAAGCCGACTTCAGCCCGGCCGAACCACCTCAGTAGCCTTCAGCCATACAGGCCGCTGCACAGAAAGCCCCTCTCCCTTGATGAAGGTGTCGCAAAAGGTTTGTGGGAGCGCACCTTGGGGCGCAACGAGCCTGGCACCATGCCGGAAGCCGGGGCCTTCGCGGCCCAAGGTCCGCTCCCACAAGGGCCAGAAGACCCTTTTGCGACAGCCTCACGAGGAGGGTGTCGTAAAAACCCTCGTCGACCGAAAAAGGAAGCTCCCTCCCCCGTGAGGGGGAGGGTCGGGGTGGGGAGAGCGGCCGAAGGCCGCGCAAGGCCGCCTGCGGCGGCCTCCCCCTCCATACCTCCCCCTTCGCAGGGGGAGGCTTCCAATCGTGAGCGCGGGGGCAGTCAGTAAGGGTTTTCACGACACCCTCCTGGTGGGAGAGGGGGAGGAAGTACGGGAAAGCGTCGAGCAGTGCGGCTTGCGTAGGCTTCCCCCTCTCCCCAACCCCTCTCCCGCCAGGGGAGAGGGGCTTTTGCGGCCCCCTTGCTCCTTGCCCCTTGTCCCTTGCTCCTTTACCCCGCCCGGGCTTTCGCAATACCCGATTCCCTCTGATCGCCGTATACACATTGTTTCTTCCCGCCATTTCGGATATTGTTTTCCGCTATCAGCCTGACCCGTTGTTCATACGGAATCCGAACTCATGTCCAGTTCCGAATCACCCGCCCGGACGGAGGCCGTCCGGCAGGCCGCCCCCCTTTCGCGTCTGACCCGGCGTCGCTTTCTGCGTTACGGCCTGATTGGCTCGGCGGCGCTGGCGGCCGCGGCCGCCGGCAGTTTCGCCATTCTGCGTCGCTCCCCCGTGGATGCGATTCCCGTGGCCGAAGGTATCCGCAACCTGGGTGCCGGGGAGTATCACCTGTTCCGGCGAGCCATCGAGGTGTTGCTGCCCACAGCCGGCACGGCACTCACGCCGGTCGAAGAAGTGCCGGTGCTGGCGAACATTGATCACATGATGGGTCTG
Source organism: Alcanivorax sp. (assembly GCA_007135015.1). GTDB lineage: Bacteria > Pseudomonadota > Gammaproteobacteria > Pseudomonadales > Alcanivoracaceae > SLJS01. The sequence goes on from SLJS01000027.1 coordinate 1,763, forward strand.
CTTCCCGCCCATGTAAGACAGGAGCTGGGAACGGGGCTGGCACTGTTCGATAACGCCGCGGTGGTCTCCGGGTTCCATGGCCGGCGTTTCGTGGACCTGGATGATCAGGCCGCCGTGGACTATTTCGACGCCTGGTCCCGGGGCCACAGCATCCAGCGGGCACTGAACACCGTGATCAAGCAGTTCGTTTATACCGCCTACTGGCGTGAACCGGAGACCTGGCCTCCGGTGGAGTTCGACGGACCGGTCTCCGATGACTGGGGGCTGGATTACCTGGGCAATGCGCCACTGCCGCGGGAGGATCAGGCATGAATCCGGAAAAGAAGACGATTCGCGAGATTCCCCGGGGCCTGCCGGTCGTTCGCGCGCAGGACATCGACCGTTCACGGCTGGAACTCAGCGCCGATGTGGTGGTGGTAGGCTCCGGCGCCGGCGGGGCGGTGGCGGCCTATGAACTGGCCCGCAAGGGGCTGGACGTGCTGGTGCTGGAAGCCGGCCCCTATGTGCCGTCCCGGGAGATGACGGAGGATTTCAGCGAAGCGCTGGAGACTCTCTACGAGGACCACGGCAGCCAGGCCAACCGGGACGGGGACATTCTGGTGCTCCAGGGGCGCTGTGTGGGCGGCTCCACCCTGGTCAACGGCTGTGTGTCCTTCCGCACCCCGGATTTCATTCTTCGGGAATGGCGCGAGTATTTTGACCTGAAGGAAATGACACCGGAGAACCTGGCGCCGTATTTCGAGCGTGTCGAGCGCAACCTTTCGATCAGTGAGAACGGTGAACACGAGATTGCCCGCCACAGCCAGGTCATCCGCGACGGCGCCCGCAAGCTGGGCTGGTCGGTAAAGCCGTTCCAGCGCAATGTAAAGGAGTGCGCGCTGACCGGACACTGCCTGTCGGGCTGCAAGACCGAGCGCAAGCAGTCCATGCTGGTCACCTATCTTCCCTGGGCCGCTGCCCACGGTGCCCGGATTCATTCCGACACCCGGGTAACCCGGGTGCTTGAGGAGCAGGGACGAACCACGGGCGTGGAAGCGCAGGTGGTGGGCCGGGATGGGGTCAAGGTGGCCGACATGGTGGTCCACGCCGGGCGGGTGGTCCTTGCCGCTGGCGCCGTGCAGACGCCGGTATTGCTGCAGAAGAGCGGCCTGGGCAATTCCTCCGGCCAGGTGGGCCGCAATTTTGCCTGTCACCCGTCCATGTACGTGGGGGCCCGGTACCCGGAGCCCATTCATGCCTGGCGTGGCGCCCTGCTGGGCAACTATGTGGACGAGTTCCTGCACCCGGATGATGGCGGTTTCATGCTTGAATCCGGCGGGCTGGGCGTGGCGGAAATGTGCCTGATCACCGAGCCCGGCACCGGCGAGCCCTATATGCGCTACATGGAGGATATCCGCTACTACACGGGTCTGGTCACCCTGATCCATGACCAGAATGTGGGCGAGATCCGCTGGAAGGGCGATCACAAGGAAATCGAGTACCGGCTGGCCGAGCGGGATTTTCCCGCCATGATGAATGCGCTGAAGGCGGCGGTCCGGCTGCACCTGGCCTCGGGGGCCACCGAGGTGTTCCTGCCCACCACGGAGCACCTGGTGGTGCGTTCCGCCGAAGAGATCGACCCGGTCGTGGCCAGGCTGGAGAACCGGCCCCAGCACCTGCGGCTGGTTTCCTACCATCCCCAGGGAACCTGCCGCATGGGCTCGGATCCCGCCAACAGCGTGGTGGGTCCGGACGGGCAGTGTCACGACGTCCGGGGGCTCTATATCACCGACGCGAGCGTTATCCCCACTTCCACGCTGGTCAACCCCCAGACCACCATATATGCCCTGGCGACCTGGATCGCCGACCGCATGGTCACTGAGACGGCATGAGAGTGGGGTTTCTCCCCGGGAGCGGTTTCGTATAAACTCGGCTGTGCCAATATAACAACAACAGCAGGGCTCCTGGGCCCTGTATTCTGGAGTACAGGGAATGGATAACCGGGATTCCCGTTCCGTGCCCGCGACCTTCACGGCCGGTCTGGCACCCTTGTCGAGACGAGGCTTCCTGCGTGCGTCGGTGCTCACCGGCGCGGCGCTGACGAGCGGCTGTGCCACGCTGTTTGTCAGCCGCGAACCGCCTGAAGAACTGATTCATGACCATCTCAGCCCCGAGGAAGCCCGTGTGGCGACCCGGTTCACGGAGGTGCTGCTGCCCACCGAAGAGCATGGCCTGCCTTCCAGTACCACGGTGGTGCCCACCGTCGGGAATCTGGACGGCATGGTGGGACAGATGTCCCCCCAGACTCGTGAATTGTTCGCGCTCGCCTTCTGGGTCCTGGAATACCGGCCCATGGCCAGCTTCCGTTTCAGCCGCTTCACGAAGCTTGATGACCGCCGCGCGCAGGAATATCTCGTTGCCCTTCAGGAGGGCACCTTCTTCGAGCGGGGTCTGGTCACCGGGCTGAAATCACTGGTGGCGCTGAACTACTGGCGTGATGAACGCACCTGGCCGGCGCTGGACTACCATGGTCCGGTAACGGAACAGTGGGGGGTTCGGCCTCTCGGCAATACACCACCGCCGCGGACCGCGCAGGGAAGAGGGTAGTTATTCATGAGCAGGCGCAGAAGGCGTATCAACATGCCCCGGCAGGGAGTGCCGGTTACCACGGCCAGGGATGTGGCGCAGGACCCCTCCCGGGGCAGGCGTTTCAACATCAAGACGGAAGTGGTGGTGGTGGGCTCCGGTGCCGCCGGTTCGGTCGTGGCGCACGAACTGGCCAGGGCGGGACATGAAGTGCTGGTACTGGAAGCGGGCCGTTATTACCCCAGCAGCCAGTTCACCGAGCACCTCGGAGACACCATCAACGAGGTCTACAAGGACCAGGCCAGCCAGCTCAATAGTACCGCCGACGTGCTGTTCGTGGAGGGTGCCTGCATTGGCGGCTCCACGGTGATCGGCGCCTGTGTCATGCACCGTCCACCGAATTCGCTGCTCGAAGGCTGGTCCGAACGCCATGGGCTGGATCAGATGACACCGGAGAAGCTGGCGCCACTTTATGACGAGATCGGTGAGGAGCAGTTTGTCCATCTCAACGAAGCCCACGAGATCAATGCCACGGCCCACAAGGTGATCCAGGGCTGCGAGCATATGGGTTTCCGCTGGCGTCCGGTTACCCGCAACGTGCGTCGCTGCGCACTGACCGGGCACTGCCTGGCCGGCTGCAAGCCTGACCGCAAGATGTCGGCGCTGGTGACCCATCTGCCCTGGGCGGTGGGCTATGGTGCGGAGCTTTATGCCGACACTCATGTCACCCGGGTGCGGATCGAGAACAATCGCGCCACCGGCGTGGACGCGGTGGTGCGGGATCCGGATACCGGCGATACCGTGGCGGAAATGCGTGTGGACGCCCAGGTGGTGGTTTCCGCCGGGGGCGCCATCCAGACGCCACTGTTGCTGCAACGCAGCCAGGCTCCGGATTTCAGTGGCGAGCTGGGCAGGAATCTGGCCCTGCAACCCTTTACCCAGGTGCTGGCCGAGTTTCCCGAGGAGCTGTACGGTTTCCGGGGGGCCCTGGTGGGCGTGCAGGTGGATGAATTCCTGGAGAGTGACGGCTTCCTGTTTTACTCGGCGCTGGCCGAGCCGGAGCAGCTCATGGCCCAGGGCGACCAGGGTGTGGGCGCGGACCATATCAACTTCATGTTGCGCTACAAGCATCTGGCGGGACTCAACGCCTTCTCCATCGACGACGGGCGCGGTTCCGTATCCTGGGATGGCGGGGTCAACGATGGACGTCAGATCATCCGCTGGAACCCCAGCCGCAAGGAGTTCAACCGCATCAAGCAAAGCGCATCGCTGGCGGCGCGTATCTTCTTCTCGGCGGGGGCGAAGCGAGTCTACATGCCCACCTACCAGCGCCTGGAAGTCGACAGCGTATTCGATCTGGACAAGACCATGGACGAAGTGGATTACGGACTGCGCGGCATGTACACCTTCCGCAGCAATTCGTTCAGCCCTCAGGGAACCTGTCGGATGGGCAGCGAGCGCAGCCGCGCCGTGGTCAACCCCAACGGAGAGCTGTTTGACGTGGCCGGTCTCTTTGTTGCCGACGCCAGTCTGTTCCCCGAACCCATGGCGGCAGCACCCCACTGGACGGTGCAGGTACTGGCCAAGCATGTGGCGCGCCGTATCGAAGCACGGCGGAGCAGCCTGTTTATATAGAGGTCGGTGGTCGGTGGTCGGTGGTCAGCGTTCGGAAGCTGGGTGGCGCCGGGTGAAGCACCTGATACCGACGGCCGCAAGCCGATCGCTGCTTCTATTGCCTTATCCTGCTATAGCGCACTTCGGGTTGTGACAGGGTGCGCTCGGCATAGCGATGGGGTGGCAGACCGTCGCTGTCGCCGCTGAAGAGCAGGCGTGCCACGAAGAAGAAGTCCTGTCCGAAGGGCAGATCCTCCAGGGAAAAGCCTACATTGGGTAACTGTCCCGGAAACCGCTCGGGAGGGTCTTCCAGGTCAGCGTCATCCTGATACACCAGATGCACCGGACCCTCGAAGCCTTCGTGGAACTGCAGATTGCCGAGTACATCGAAGCCTCTTCCGGTGCTGAACCAGATCCAGTTGTCGCGGCCCATGGGTTCTTCCAGCATGGTTTGCGCGGCGCGGGACAGTTCCCCGCTACCGTCGACTTCCGCCTCCAGGCGTCCCGTCCAGCTGGTACGCAATCGCCCGCCATACAGGTCATTGCCGGCCAGCGACATGGAAACCTTTGGAGTGCGCAACACGGTGGAGGCGGCGCCTGGAAGCCGGAAATGGGTGTGGATGTCGACCTGTTCGGGCATTACCACGAAGTAATTGCGGGTGCGCAGCACCGGCACGCGGGCCACGCGCACCGTGGTGGTGGCATAGATCAGGGTCGCCAGTGGCCCTTCGATCACTTCCTCGATTACCGGATCCAGGTTCTCGTTGTTGAGAGTAATGCGCTGGTTTTCCGTAAGCAGCCCGGCACTCAGCCGGATCTTCATGGTATCCAGTATGGTGTTCTGCCGTCCTTCCGGGTCTCGATAGCCGCGGTAGAAGAAGTCGTTCCAGATAAGCAGGTTGTCCTCGTCCATGTCCAGGGAATAGTCCGTGGTCTGGATCCGCATACGGTCCCGATTGAACTGAACAGCCCGGTCGCGGTTCTGCTGAAAGGCATTTCGCACCACATAGAAGTAGCCGTAGTTGAATTCTTCACCGACGCGAATCTCGCCGACCACCTGTTCCGAAACCGGCCTGTCGAGCTTGTCTCCGGCGCTCCGCCAGCGCAGCAGCAGGCGGTCGCGCTCATTGATCCGTGAGGGATCGCCGACGGGGGTGGTGTGCTCATCCTGAGTGAAACGGGGCATGTCCTCCTCGGCCCAGTCCACCCACTGGTAGGGTACCGGTTCGAAGCGGCCATCCTGGTAGGTGAAAAAGCTGTAGGGGCTGCGTGGCTCGCCCACCAGTGCCGACAATTCACTGCCGGGCAGCTGCATGACCTGCGCGCCGGCCGCCAGGGGCCAGAGCAGCAATACAAGCGTGAATAGTCGCAAGCCGGAATACTTCATCTATGGTTGTGCCGTATGGTCGGGAATGGCTTTCCGGTCAATGTTCCCGTTTTCCCGGCCCACGTCAACAATGAATGGCTCCGCCGGGGGTTATTCCCGAAGTTCGGGCAGATCGCGGAACTGCTCCAGGGCCTCCGGGTTGGCCAGGGCGCTGCGATTGGTAATGGTGCGACCGTGGATGATCTCGCGCACAGCAAGCTCCACGATCTTGCCGCTGACTGTGCGGGGGATCTCCTCTACGCGCACGATCCGGGCCGGAACATGGCGCGGGCTGGCTCCCTGGCGGATGCGCTCGCGGATGCGCCGGCGCAGTTCGTCATCGAGCTCGACACCGGGTTGCAGCACCACGAAAAGAACGACCCTTTCATCCCCCTCCCATTCCTGACCGACCACAAGGCTTTCGCGGATCTCTTCCAGGGTTTCCACTTGCCGGTAGATCTCGGCGGTACCGATTCGTACGCCTCCCGGGTTCAGCACCGCATCGGAACGTCCGTGAATCACCAGCCCGAAATGCGTCTCGTGAGGCCTGATCTCGGCATAGTCGCCGTGCGCCCAGATATTGTCGAATCGGGAGAAATAGGCCCGGTGGTAGCGTTCTCCCTCCGGGTCGTTCCAGAAGTATACCGGCATGGAAGGAAAGGGCCTGCGGCAGACGAGCTCGCCCTTTGTGCCTTCCACCGGGTTGCCCCGGTCATCGAAAACCGCCACATCCATGCCCAGGCCCGCGCACTGCAGTTCGCCACGATAGACGGGCAGCAGCGGGTTGCCCAGCGCAAAGCAGGAAATGATATCGGTTCCGCCGGAGATGGAACTTGTCTGCAGTTCCACCTTCACCTGGTCGTGGAGATAATCATAGCTCTCATGGAGTAGGGGCGAGCCCGTCGACAGCAGCACGCGCAGGCTCTCCAGTGAGTGACTCTCGCGCGGGATCAGCCCGGCCTTTTCCACTGCCTGGATGTACTTGGCGCTGGTGCCGAAGTGCGTGATGGCTTCCTCATCGATCAGGTCGAAGAGTCGTTGCGGCCCGGGAAAGGCCGGATTGCCGTCATAAAGGATGATGGCCGCTCCCGCCTGGAGTCCCGAGACAAGCCAGTTCCACATCATCCAGCCGCAGGTGGTGAAGTAGAACAACCGGTCGCCGGCACGGAGGTCGGTGTGCAGGCGCAGTTCCTTGGCGTGCTGGATGAGTGTGCCGCCGGCACCGTGGACAATGCACTTGGGCGCGCCGGTGGTGCCCGAGGAGTAGAGAATGTAGAGCGGGTGATCGAAGGGCAGCATGGCGAACTCCGGCGGCGGACCGGCCCCGTCCAGCCAGCTTTCCCAGGGAAGGCTGTCAGGCAGCAGGGCGTCGCCGCCGGACACCTGAATGACGATTTCCGGTTTCAGCTCCCGGCGTACCCGCTCGACCCTTTCGCGAAGATCGATCCATTTGCCGTTGTACTGGTAGCCGTCGGTCACCAGCAGTACCCGCGGCTCGATCTGGCCGAACCGGTCGAGCACCCCCTCGACGCCGAAATCCGGCGAGCAGGACGACCAGATGGCGCCCACCCAGGCGGCCCCCAGGGCGGCCACCACGGTTTCGCTGCGGTTGGGCAGCCAGCCTGCCACCCGGTCCCCCGGGCCGATGCCGGCATCGCTAAGCTGGGCAGCAACCTGTCCGGCCGCCTGGTGCAGGTCACGGAAGGACATCTCTTCACGGGTGCCCGCCTCGGTGATACTGATGATCGCCGGCGTCTGGTCCCGCCGCCGCAGCAGGTTGTCGGCGAAATTCAGCTTCAGTCCGGGAAACCAGCGGGTGTTGCGGAAACGTTTGCCCGGCTCAACCACCGGCTCGGCAGAGCCCTGCGTATGCAGTTCGCACCAGTCGTGGACCAGACGCCAGAACCTTTCCGGCTCACGCAGGCTCCATTCATGCAGGGCGTTGTAATCGGGCAGGGGACCTGCGAGTCCTTCCGCTTCACGCCAGAAGCCCGCCATTGCCGTGGACTGGCTTGCAGCAGGGTCCGGTTGCCAGAGCAGCTCGCTCATGATTGCTCTCCGTCTTCATCGGCGGTGAACTCGGCCAGCGGTGTACCCTCGGTGACCGTGTCGCCGACGGTCCAGGGCAGTGCCGTGACGATCCCCGGCGCCGGCGCGCGCAGGGTATGCTCCATCTTCATCGCTTCCATGGTAACCACCGCATCGCCGGCCTCAACCCGTTGGCCCACGCCTGCATGGCAGGCCACCAGCGTGCCGCTCATGGGCGCGGCAAAGGGATCCGAGCGCTTGGCATGGGCAAGCGCGAGCGCAGGAGGCTGCAGCTTGAAGCGGTAACTGTGCCCGCGCACGAACAGGTAGAGCTCGTCACCGACGATACGGCCCTGTACCGCAAGGGCGGAATCTTCCTCCGTGGCGATGACCCCGCCACCAGCCGTGGGGTGCCAGGTCAGGGTACGTGGTTCGCGCTCAAGAGTGACTTCAAAGGCTTCGCCGCCTTCGGCCCGGACCGACAGGGTCGCGGTGTCGTCGTCCAGGGCCAGACGCCCGGTGAAGCGCGGCGGCAGGGCCCCGCGCCAGCCGTCGTTGCGCTGCCAGGGATCCTGCCAGGCCTTGCCAAGCAGCTGTTCGCGCCAGAAAAGCGCGGCGGCACAGAAAAGCGTGTCGCGGGCGGCGGGTTCGTGCTGTCCTGCCTCCGGATAATCCTCCAGAAAACGGGTGGAAAGCTCGGCGGCGGCGAACCGGGGATGGGCCAGCAAGTCGGCAAGGAAACCGGTGTTATGCTGGATGCCGCCGATGAGCGTGTGCTCGAGCGCGCGAATCAGGCGCAGACGAGCCTGTTCCCGATCCTTTCCATGGGCGATCACCTTGGCGAGCATGGGGTCGTAGTGACGGGTGACCGGGTTGCCCGGGTTGAAACCACTGTCGATGCGTACGCCGGTCTGCTGCGGCCACTCCTGTACGGCAAGGGTCCCGGACGAGGGCATGAACGAGCGCAGCGGGTTCTCCGCGTAGAGCCGCACCTCCATGGCATGGCCTTCAAGGCGCAGTTCCTGCTGGGCCCTGGGCAGCGGCTCGCCGGAGGCCACGCGCAGCTGCCAGGCCACAAGGTCCTCGCCGGTGACCAGTTCGGTGACCGGATGCTCGACCTGCAGCCTTGTATTCATTTCCATGAAGAAGAACTCGCCGTCCGGTGCGAGCAGGAACTCCACCGTGCCCGCGCCGCGATAGCCGATGGCGCGGGCGGCGCGTACCGCCGCCTCGCCGAGCTGTTTGCGCAGCGCCGCATCCACGCCGGGCGCCGGCGCTTCCTCGACGATCTTCTGGTGACGCCGCTGTACCGAGCAGTCCCGTTCGAAAAGATAAACCGCATTGTCGTGCTCATCGGCAAAGACCTGTACTTCCACATGGCGCGCCCGGGCCAGATAGCGCTCGAGCAGCATGCGTGCGTCACCGAAGGCGCCGGTGGCCTCCCGCCGGGCCGCCTCCAGCGCCTCGGAAAATTCCTCGCTGCTGTGGACAATGCGCATGCCCTTGCCGCCGCCGCCGGCCACGGCCTTGATCAGCAGCGGGTAACCGACTCTGGCGGCTTCCTGCTCCAGCCTTTCGTCACCGGCCTCGTTGCCGTCGTAACCGGGCAACACCGGCACGCCGCTTTGTGCCATTTCCCGTCGGGCGGCGGCCTTGTCCCCCATCAGCCGGATGCATTCCGCCGGCGGTCCGATGAAGGTGATTCCCGCCTGGCTGCAGGCTTCGGCAAAGGCGGCGTTCTCCGAGAGAAAGCCGTAGCCGGGATGAATGGCTTGCGCTCCGGTCCGGCGGGCGGCATCAATGATCCGCTCGACCGAAAGGTAGCTGTCCCGCGCCTCGGCCGCGCCGAGGCAGACGGAAAGATCTGCCTGCTGCACATGGGGCAGGTGGCGGTCCACCTCCGAGAATACCGCCACGGTTTCAATGCCGAGCTCGCGGCAGGTGCGCTGTATCCGGCAGGCGATCTCGCCTCGGTTGGCAATAAGCAGTCGTTGTAGCATGCCTGCGGGCCCTCAGTTCTGTGAGTGGTCGGTACGCCAGGCCGGCGAGCGTTTTTCCAGGAAGGCATCCAGCCCTTCCCGCCCCTCCGGGCCGGAACGCAACCGGGCAATCAGCCCGGCGGTCCAGTCGAGCACCTCCCGGTCCGCCGGTTTCCAGGCCACGTGTTCGATGAGTTCGCGCGAGCGCAGCTGGGCGCCGGGCGCGCCCTGGCCCAGCGCCTCGACCAGGGTGGCGATATGGGCGTCAAGCTCCGCTTCCGGCACACACTCATGAACGAGCCCCAGTTCCAGCGCCCGCCCGGCGGGGATCTGCTCGGCGGTCATGAAGTATCGTTGCGCCTGGCGCGGCCCCAGCGCCCGCACCACATAGGGTGCGATGACGGCGGGCAGAATCCCCAGGCGCACTTCGCTGAGGCAGAAACGTGCATCATCGGCGGCTACCGCGATATCCGCGGCACAGATCAGTCCCAGTGCTCCGCCGAAGGCCGCGCCCTGGACCCGGCAGACCACCGGCTTGTCCGCGTGATCGATTCGCTGCATCAGCGTGGCAAGCTGCAGGGCATCGGCGCGGTTTTCCTCCTGGCTCATGTCCGCCATGCGACGCATCCAGCCGAGATCGGCGCCGGCACTGAAGTGCTTGCCGGCCGCTTCCAGAACAATGACCCGGACACCGGGTTCGGCCGCGGCCCGGTCGAAAGCGTTGATCAGGGCCTGCACGATGCCGTCGTCGAAGGCATTGCGTTTTTCGGGCCGGTCGAGCCGGATATGGAAAACGCTTTCCCGGACTTCGGTTTGTACACTCATGGGCAGGGCTCCTACATGCGAAAGACGCCATAGCGGGTTTCGCCGATGGGCGCGTTGAGACTCGCCGATATACACAGACCCAGCACATCGCGTGTGTTGACGGGGTCGATCACGCCGTCGTCCCAGAGCCGGGCGCTGGCGTACCAGGGTTGTGCCATGCGTTCGTAGCGTTCCACCATTTCTTCCTGGAATGCACGGGCCTGTTCCTCCGGCCACTGCTCGCCTTTCTTCTGGAACGCTGCCTGACGAACCTGGGTGAGCACGCTTGCGGCCTGCTCTCCGCCCATCACCGAAATGCGCGCATTGGGCCACATGAACAGAAAACGCGGATCGTAGGCACGGCCGCACATGCCGTAGTTGCCCGCGCCAAAGCTGCCGCCGGTAATGACCGTGAACTTCGGTACGGCGGCGCAGGCGACGGCATTGACCAGTTTCGCGCCGTGCTTGGCGATGCCCTCGGCTTCGTAACGGGGGCCAACCATGAAACCGCTGATGTTCTGGAGAAAAACCAGCGGGATGCGCCGCTGATTGCACAGTTCGATGAAGTGGGCGCCTTTCTGCGAAGACTCCGAATACAGAATGCCGTCATTGGCCAGAATGCCCACCGGGTAGCCCTGGATGCGCGCAAAGCCGGTAACCAGGGTGGTGCCATAGCGCGACTTGAATTCGTCCAGTTCCGAGCCGTCGACGATGCGCGCGATGATCTCGCGGGCGGGCATGGGTTGACGGGTGCTCGGCGGGATCACGCCATACAACTCCCCGGGGTCGTGAACCGGCGCCACCGGTTCACTGCGCGCCAGCGGGTCACTCTTGCGCCAGTTGATCCGCGAGATCGCCTGGCGGGCAAGATCGAGTGCATGCTGTTCGTCCTCGGCAAGATGGTCCGCGACGCCGGACTGCTCGGTGTGGACGAGTGCTCCGCCCAGTTCGGCCGCGGTAACGTCCTCCCCGGTGGCCGCCTTCACCAGCGGCGGCCCGGCAAGAAAGATGGTGCCCTGGTCCCGGACCATGATGGTTTCGTCGGCCATGGCGGGTACATAGGCGCCGCCGGCCGTGCAGGAGCCCATCACCACGGCGATCTGGGGAATGCCCATGGCCGACATGCGTGCCTGGTTGAAGAAGATACGCCCGAAATGGTCCCGGTCCGGAAACACCTCGTCCTGGCGGGGCAGGTTGGCGCCGCCGGAGTCCACCAGGTAGATGCAGGGCAGGTGATTCTTTTCGGCAATTTCCTGGGCGCGCAGGTGTTTCTTCACGGTAAGGGGATAGTAACTGCCGCCCTTGACGGTGGGATCATTGGCCACGATCAGGCATTCGACTCCCTGCACGCGCCCGATGCCTCCCACGCAGCCGGCCGCCGGCACCGGCTCGTCGTAGACATCCAGTGCCGCCAGGGCGGAGAGTTCGAGAAACGGAGAACCCGGGTCGAGCAATCGCTCAATGCGTTCGCGCACCGGGAACTTTCCCCGTTTGCGCAGTCGTTCTTCGGCCGCCGGGCCGCCGCCGTGGGCGATTTCCTCGAGCTTTTCACGCAACTGCCGGGACAGGGCAAGGTTGTGCTCGCGGTTGGCGATGAATTCCTCGCTGGATGTAACGATGGTGCTTTCTATGCGCGGCATGGGTTACGCCTCGTAACGGGTCGTTCGGTACATTGCACGATGCCCGGAATCCGGGCTACTCGGTCTCGCGGAACAGTTCCCGGCCGATCAGCATCCTGCGGATCTCGCTGGTGCCGGCGCCGATTTCATAGAGCTTGGCATCGCGCAGGAAACGGCCGGTCGGGTATTCGTTGATATAGCCATTGCCGCCGAGCGTCTGGATGGCCTCCAGCGCCAGGCGTGTGGCGTTCTCCGCGCAATACAGGATGGCGCCGGCGGCGTCCTTGCGGCTGGCATGGCCCCGGTCACAGCTTCGGGCCACCGCATAGAGATAGGCGCGGCTGGCATTGAGGGTGACATACATGTCGGCCAGCTTGCCCTGCATCAGCTGGAACTCGCCGATGGGCTGGCCGAACTGCTTGCGTTCATGCACATAGGGCAGGACCGTATCCATGCACGCCTGCATGATGCCCACGGCACCGCCGGCGAGAACCGTGCGCTCGTAATCCAGGCCGCTCATGAGTACGCGGGCGCCACCGTTGACTTCGCCGAGGACATTCTCGAGCGGCACCGGACAGTCCTCGAAGACCAGTTCGCAGGTTTCGGAACCGCGCATCCCGAGCTTGTCCAGTTTCTGAGCCTGGCTGAAACCGGGGAAGTCCCGTTCGACGATAAAGGCGGTGATTCCCCTGGCCTCGGCATCCGGGTCGGTCTTGGCGTAGATCACATAGGTATCCGCGCTGGGTCCGTTGGTGATCCACATCTTGTTGCCGTTGAGCAGGAAGCGGTCTCCGTCGCGGCGAGCCCGCAGTTTCATGCTCACCACATCGGAGCCCGCGCCGGGCTCGCTCATGGCCAGTGCGCCGACCTGGTCACCGCTGATCAGGCCGGGCAGGTACTTTCTCTTCTGGGCATCGGTGCCATTGAGAAAGATCTGATTCACGCAGAGATTCGAGTGGGCCCCGTAGGAAAGCGCCACCGAGGCGGAGGCGCGGGAAATTTCCTCCATGGCCAGGACATGGGCCAGGTATCCGAGCCCGGCGCCGCCATATTCCTCGCTTACGGTGATGCCGAGCAGGCCCATGTCCCCGAGCTTCTTCCAGAGCTCGTGGGGAAAGCGGTTTTCCTGGTCAATGGTATCGGCCAGCGGAACGATCTCGGCACGGGCGAATTGCTCCACGGAGTCGCGCAGGGCGGCAAGGGTCTCATCCAGATCGTGTTCCAGGGCAGGGTAGTGCATGGTCATGACTCCAGTTCCGACATGGCCTGGCGACAGCGCTGTTCCGCCTCGTCCAGTTCCTGTTGCGTGGCTTGAATATCGCGAAGCTGCTGGGCCAGCTGGGCGCGTCGGGCCTCGATCTTGTCGAGCACCGCACTGAGCTGAGCCCGGTTGTTGGTGCCATCCGGGCTGTACATCTCGATCAGGTCCCGGCTTTCCTCCAGCGAAAAGCCCAGCCGCTTGCCGCGCAGGATCAGTTTCAGGCGAACCCGGTCGGCCGGACTGTAGATCCGGGTCTGGCCTTTGCGCTCGGGACTGAGCAGGCCCATGTCCTCGTAATAGCGGATGGTGCGGGTGGTGATGTCCAGTTCCCGCGCCAGCTCGCCGATGCTCCAGCGGGGCTTGTTGGTCGCTTTGGTCATGGTCAAAGCATTGCATACGTTTACGTTAACGTAAAGTGCAAAACCGGACGGGCCCTGGAGGCCGCGTCCGTCGCCAACGCGCCGGGTGGCGAGCCCCGGGGGTCGGTGGTACCGTAGCGCATCGCCCCGGGGCGGGCGCTCGGGTGAGCCCCGCCGTTGGCCCGGGGCAGGTCTGATCCAGGTGCAGGAAAGGAAAGCCGCCGCCGATGACGAGTTCCGCGACAGCGCCCATACTCCGGGATCGCAAGATCCTGCGACGGATTGATTACGACGCCGCCCGGAATTCGGTGCTGGGCACCCTGGCGGCGCTGCTCGTATTCGCCCTGGTGGCCGGCTGGGGAGGTTTCTGGGCCGACCACGAGACGCTGGCGGTGACCTTTGCCGTGGCCGTTGTGGCCGTGACCGCCTACCGGCTGCTGGTAGTGGCCCGGTTCGAGCGCCTCTATGCCGCCGGACCGCGTCGCTGGCGGCGTCTTTTCGGCCTGGGCATGCTGGCCCATGCAGCCGTCTGGGGCACCTTGCTGGCCGTGCTGGGCCCCCTCTACGGAATCGATTTCAACTTCTTTGTGGTGGGCCTGTACATCATCGGCGTGACCACCGCACTGTCGAGTGCCTGGATGGCGGGATTGCGTACCCGTCAGACCTATATTCTGGTCATGTTCCTGCCCGCGATCATCACGCTGGCCTCGATGGCACAGCCGGGCGCGCTGATCGTGGCATTGCTGCTGCTGTTCTATGGTGCCTATCTGTTCCGTCTGTTCGTGGAGCAGCACAACACCTTCTGGCATGCCCTGGCCAGGGAGAAGAAGGCCGCACCCTGGCGGGAGGTGGAAGACTCCGGCCCGCTCAGCGGCAACGAAATCCAGCTCAGTCTCGTCTACCGGCTTGCCCACGAGCTGCGAACGCCGATGAACAGCATGCTGGGAATGCTGTCGCTGCTCGGGGACACACGGCTTGAGAAGGAGCAGCAGGAATACCATTCGGTAGCCACCCAGTCGGGCAAGCTGCTGCTTTCCCTCATCGACGATGTGCTCGATTACAGCCGGATCCTTACCGGCCGGATCACGCTCAATCCGGATTATTTCGAGCTGCGCAACAGTGTTGAACAGTGTCTGGATGCCTACGGGCCCATTGCCCAGGCCCGGGGACTGGAGCTGACCTGTGTGATGGACCGCCATCTGCCGCGCAGGTTGCGCGGCGACCGCGAGCGTTTCCTCCAGGTGCTGAACAACCTGGTGAGCAACGCCATCAAGTTCAGCGAGCGGGGCGAGATCCGCATCGAGATCGAATACAGCTTTTCTCCCGCTCCCAGGGACCAGGAGGGGGGGCAGGGAATCGCTCCGGGCCAGGCCCCCGGAGAGCTGATGGTTCATGTAAGCGACCAGGGTGTGGGCATCGAGCCCGAGCGTGCCCGGCGGCTCTTCGAGGACGATTTCCGCGGACCGCAGTCCGACAGCCTGGGTGCCGGCGGACACCAGGGCTTCGGTTTGCTGGTGTGCAAGGGGCTGGTGGAGGCCATGTCCGGGCGCATGGGCGTCAGCAGTGTTCCCGGGAAGGGCTCCACCTTCTGGTTCACCATGCATCTGCCCGCCCAGCCGGATATCCAGGAGCGGACACGGCTGGCCCGGGCCCTCGAACGCAGACAGGTACTGGTGACCGGGGCGGCTTCCGGCACCGTTGCGGCACTGGAGGAAGAACTCGAGGTGCTGGGCGCCTCCTGCCAGGCCTCCCGGGATTACGATCACGGCCTCCAGGCGCTGCGCGA
>SLJS01000059.1 GCA_007135015.1 Alcanivorax sp.
AAGGGGCGCCTACCCCTGCAGCAATCGCCTTTCCTGGTTCAGGCCCCGGTAGAGGGTAAAGCACATCGCCAGCAGCACCAGGGTGAAGGGCAGGCCCGTGGTAATGGCACCGGCCTGGAGTGCGCTGAGTGCGGCCTCGCCGCCGACGAACAATAGTGACCCGGCGATCAGGCCGATCATGGCCGCCCAGAAGACCCGCTGGCCGACCGGGGCGTCGAGCTTGCCCCCGGCCGTGATGCTGTCGACCACCAGCGAGCCGGAGTCGGCGGAGGTGATAAAGAAGATCAGCACCAGCGCCACAGCCACCATGGAGGTGATCATGCCCAGAGGGAGGTTATCCAGCATCTGGAACATGGCCAGCGCCTCGTCCGACAGCCCTTCGGTGAGCTCCCCCACGCCCGCCTGGATCTGTTCCAGGGCGGTACCGCCGAATGCCGCCAGCCAGACCACGGTGACCAGGGTGGGCACCAGCAGCACGGCGGTCATGAACTCGCGAACCGTGCGCCCGCGCGAAACCCGGGCGATGAACATGCCCACGAAGGGCGACCAGGAGATCCACCAGGCCCAGTAGAAGACGGTCCAGCCGTGGAACCAGGTCTCGTCTTCCCGGCCAATAAAGCCGCTCAACGGCAGGATGTTCTGCACATAGGCGCCCGCGGTGGTGCCCATGGCCGCAAGAATCGCCAGGGTGGGTCCAGCAACCAGTACGAAGACCAGCAGCAGCGCCGCCAGACACATGTTGATATTGCTCAGCACCCGCACACCGCCGTGGATACCGCGCAGCACCGAGTAGATCGCCACGCAGGTCACGCCGGCTATGATGGCCAGCTGGCTGTTGAGTTCGTTGGGGATATCCAGCAGGTATTCGAGCCCGGCGCCCGCCTGTCGCGCGCCCAGTCCCAGGGAAGTGGCGAGCCCGAAGACCGTGGCCAGTACCGCGACCACATCGATGACATGGCCCGGCCAGCCCCAGACCCGTTCACCGAGTACCGGATAGAAGGCGGAGCGGATGGTCAGCGGCATGCCCTTGTTGTAGGAGAAGAACGCCAGCGCCAGCGCCACCAGGCCGTAGATCGCCCAGGGATGCAGCCCCCAGTGATACAGGGTCGCACCCAGTGCCATGCGCCGGGCTTCCGCGGTTCCGGCTTCCACGCCCAGGGGGGTGCCGAACCAGTCGGTGAAATAGGCCACCGGTTCAGCCACGGACCAGAACATAAGCCCGATACCCATGCCGGCGGCAAACAGCATGGCGAACCAGGACAGCCGCGAGAACGCCGGCACCGCGTCGCTGCCGCCGAGACGGATACGCCCCACCGGCAGGAAAATCAGCGCCAGGCAGAACAGCACGAAGATGTTGGCGGCAGACATGAACAGCCAGTCGAAATTCCGGATCGACCAGTCCCTGCTTTCATCCAGCCGGTCCTGGGCGATCTCGGGAAACATCATGGCGCCGAAGACGAACAGCACCATCAGAAAGGCGCTGATAAAGAAAACCGGAAAATGCAGTTCGAACCCGAACAGGCGGAGGTTGTCCTCGCCGGGCTCATGGGTGCTCTGGAGTGGATCCTTGTGTGGTTCGCTGTTCATGCCGGCCCACCTTCTGCTCTGGGTGACCGCCCGGGAAACCGGCCCCGCGCGGGCGGTCCTGCGGACGAATCCGCAAAACTAAGGCCTGCGCATGGCTATTGCAAACGGCCCGGCCACGCTTGCCCGGTCGGAGGGTATCGCAAAGGGTTTGCAGGAGCGCCGCCTGCAGCGCGAAGAATCCAGAACCGTGCCGGAATCCGGGGCCGTTCGTGCTGCAAGCAGCGCTCCGGCGAGTGCCGTGAGCCCTTTTGCGACAGCCTCGTCGGTCAGTAAACCGCTCGCATCAGCTCAATGCCCGGATGCAGCACCTTCCGCCACTCATGGGCCAGCGCCGGCGTAAACTCCGGATCATGTCGGGCCACGGTTTCCACCAGCGCATCCACCCAGAGTTCGTACCAGCCGGGCCGCACATTGTAGCCTTCCCGGTTGTGGCTCTTGCCGAGGTCATGGAGCTTGAGCCCGGAGGAGCCCCGTGCGTACATGATGAGCCAGGAGATCCCGGCGCGCAGCAAGCGCCGCTGTTCTGCCATGTCGGTATCATCAAACATGGCGCGCACCTCATCGGACCGGGACATGAAGTTACTGTAAAAGTCCTCGAAAAACCGCTCGCTCTGACAACAGCGTCCGTAGCTCTGGAAGACCTGGTTGGTACTGGATTCGGGCAACATGGCCGTCATGGCATCTTCTCCTGTTCAGTATGCACCACGAATCATCTCGACCCCGGGCTGGAGCGTTTCCTTCCACTGCGCCTCCAGCGACGGCGTGAGCTCCGGGTCATGTTCCCTGACTGCTTCCAGTAGCGCCTCCACCCAGAGGTCATACCATTCCGGGCGAATTCCGTATCCCTTGCGGCTGTGGGTCTCGCCCAGCTGGCGAAGCTTGAAATCCGATCCGCCACGGGCGTACATGATCAGCCAGGTCAGCCCGGAACGCAGCAGGCGCCGTTGTTCGGCCATGTCGGTATCATTGAACATGGCCCGCACATCGTCAGATTTGGACATGAAGAAGGCGTAGAAATCCCGGAAAAATCCATCCGCCTGACAACAACGTCCGTAGCTTAGATAAACTTTTTCAACCTCCGCGCGAGGCAACATCGCATTCATGCCAGTCTCCCGTGTCACTGCGCATGCTCCGGGCGAGGCCGGGGCGCACACCGGCGTCCCGGCGCCAAAACGCGGGGCATGCAAACCATCATGGAGAATCCGTCCGGAAGGCCCGCCGCGCGAACGCGCGGCGGGTGAGCTGCCTGCTCTCACACCGAGAGCTTACATTTCGTCGAGAATGGCTTTCTTGACCGAAGTCAATTCGGCATCGATTGTGACCATGCGGGCGTCCCGGCACTGGTCGATGGCGGTATCCGGGTCCTTGAGGCCGTTGCCGGTCAGGGTGCAGACTACGGTGGAGCCTTCCGGGATGCGCCCATTGCGGATATCACGCATGGCGCCACCAATGGAGGCGGCGGAGGCGGGTTCGCAGAAGATGCCTTCCTTCTCGGAAAGCAGCTTCTGGGCTTGCAGAATCTCGCTGTCTTCCAGCTCGTCGAACCAGCCGCCGGATTCCTCCTGCACCGTCCAGGCCTGCTGCCAGCTCTGCGGATTGCCGATACGAATGGCCGTGGCCACGGTGTCCGGGTCTTCGACCGGGCCGCCGCGCAGGAAGGGCGCGGAACCGGAGGCCTGGTAGCCGACCATTACCGGGCGGCTGCCGGTGACGGCCCCGGCAAAACGGCATTGCCCGGAACAGAAGTTACAGGCACGGGTGACTTCCTTTCCGCTGGTGGCCGCGCACTCGCTGTAACCGATCCAGTGGGCGGTGATGTTGCCTGCGTTGCCGACGGGCAGGCAGTGGTAGTCCGGAGCGCGGCCCAGTTCCTCGATGATCTCGAAGGCGGCGGTCTTCTGGCCCTGAAGGCGGTAGGGATTGACGGAGTTGACGATGGTCACCGGCGCGGTTTCCGCCACCTGCTTGACCAGTTCCATGCCCTGATCGAAGTTGCCGCGGATCTGCATGATCACCGCGCCGTACATCATCGCCTGGGCCAGCTTGCCCATGGCGATCTTGCCTTCCGGGATCAGCACAAAGGCGGTGATTCCGGCGCGGGCGGCGTAGGCGGCCGCCGAGGCCGAGGTATTGCCGGTGGAGGCACAGATGACCGCATTGCTGCCTTCATCCACCGCATGGGTAACCGCCATGGTCATGCCCCGGTCCTTGAATGAACCGGTGGGGTTGAGCCCTTCGTACTTGACGTAGATGTCCACGTCCTTGCCCAGGGTGCGGGGAATGTTCTTCAGCCGGATCAGCGGCGTGTTGCCCTCGCCCAGGCCGATAATACGGGTGTCATCATTGACCGGAAGGTGGTCGCGGTAACGGTTGACAAGACCGGTGTAACGATCACGAAATGGCATTATTGTAGTCCCGTATGCAGCGGCCCGGTCGGGCGGTCGTGTTCACGCATCAAGCATCTCCACACGGATGCGCATGGTGTCCGGCTCGACAACCGCCGGCAGCGCGCTGATCTTCTCCAGTGCGTCATTGAGGTCCCGTTCACTGACCTGGTGGGTCAGCATCACGATGGGCACCAGTTCATCCTCGCCCACGTCCTTCTGGAACATGGCCTCGATACTGATGCTGTGCTCGGTGAGAATGCGGGTGATATCGGCCAGCACGCCGGTGCGGTCCTGCACGTGCAGACGGATATAAAAGGAACAGAACACATCCTCGATGGGCAGCACCGGCGTGGCGGCCATCGCATCGGCGCGGAAGCCCAGATAGGGCACCCGCTCGTCGTGGTCGGCGGTCAGTTCCCGGCCCAGCTCGATGATGTCGGCCACCACCGCCGAACCGGTGGGCTCGTCTCCGGCACCGGCGCCGTAGTAGAGGGTGGGGCCCACGGCATCGCCGTCGACCATCACCGCGTTCATGACGCCGTTTACACTGGCCAGCAGCACATCCCTGGGGATCAGCGTGGGGTGCACGCGCAGCTCGATGCCCCGGCCGGTATCCTTGGCAATGCCCAGATGCTTGATGCGGTAGCCGAGCTGCTCCGCCGCCAGCACGTCTTCCGGCGTAATCCGTTCGATGCCCTCGGTATAGACCTTGCTGAACTGCAGAGGAATACCAAAGGCAATGGAAGCAAGGATGGTCAGCTTGTGGGCGGCATCGGTGCCGTTGACGTCAAAGGCCGGGTCCGCTTCGGCATAGCCCAGCGCCTGGGCCTCGCGCAACACGTCCTCGAACTCGCGGCCCTTTTCGCGCATTTCGGTGAGGATGAAATTGCCGGTGCCATTGATGATGCCGGCCACCCAGTTGATATGGTTGGCGGCCAGCCCCTCGCCCAGCGCCTTGAGAATCGGAATGCCGCCGGCGACGGCGGCTTCAAAGGCCACATCCACACCCTTGTCGTGGGCAGCGTGGAAGATCTCGTTGCCGTGCTCGGCAATCAGCGCCTTGTTGGCGGTGACAATGTGCTTGCCGTTGTGGATCGCGGTGAGCACCAGTTCCCGGGCGGTATCGGTGCCGCCGATCAGCTCCACCAGGATGTCGATCTCCGGGTCATTGGCCACGGCGAAGATATCGCGCGAGACCCGGATGTCACTGGTGTCGCAGGCCGGATTGTCCCGGCGCGCGCCAATATGGGCGATCTGCAGCGGGCGGCCGATGCGGCTGGAGATCTCGCGCGCATTGCGGCGGATCACGTTGACCGTGCCGCTGCCTACGGTGCCCAGACCGGCTATTCCGACCTTGATGGAATCTTCAGCGTTCACCTGCTCACCTCTATTGTTGTTCGGGCACCGGAAGTTCCGCCCCGCGCCTGTCGGGCCTCACGCCTGCCGCTTGCCAGGGGAAGGCGAGCTACCTTAATTGGGCGCCCCCACGGCGTCAATCCAGGCCCAGCGCCCGGGCCAGGTCTTCCGGCGGAACAAAGCCGCCGAGCTGGCGTCCCCGGCTGTCGAATACACCGGGCGTGCCGGTAACCCCCGCCTGCTGGCCCAGCTGCAGGTGGGTGAGCACCGGACTGTCGCACTCGCGCGAGGCCACGGTGATACGCTGCTGCAGTTTGGCCTGGTTCATGGCCTCGTGCTGGTCGTCGGCACACCAGATCCTGTTCAACTGCTCGGTAATCTCGCCCCGGCCGCCGTCCCGGGGAAAGGCCAGGTAATGCACGGTGATGCCCAGTTCGTTGTATTCGGCCATCCGGCGGTGCATGCGCTGACAATACCCACAGGTGGGGTCGGTGAACACGAGGATTCCGGCCTTTTCGTCTTCCGCGCGAAAACTGATTCGCGAATCCTCTTCGAGCCCCTCATCGAAGATTCGGGCCCGCCGCTCGCTGCGCTGGGCCTCGGCCACGCTGACCGGACCGTCCTCGCGCAGCTCGAGCATATCGCCGGCCACCAGGTAGCCAAGATCCGGCGTCGCATAGACATACTGACTCCGGTTGATCTCGATCTGGATCAGCGACTCCACGGGCGAACGTTCCAGACCGGTGACACGCACATCGGGAAAGAAACGCCCCAGCTCCGCGCTCAGCATCTCCAGCGCCTCGCTGTCAGCACGCTCTTCTTCCGGCATATCCAGCGCCGCGCCCACCAGCGCCCGCAGATCCGCGCTTCTCTCGGTTCCTTCCTGTACCGACTCCCGGGCAAAAAGCAGTGTGGCCAGCAGGGCCGACACTATCACCACGGGAATGATTGCCTTTTTCATCAATGGCTCCCTTCACTGTTTCCCGGCGCCAGGGCCGGTTCATCTTCGTCCGATTGTGACCCACCGCCCGGGCCTCCGGTTCCGGCCCTGGGGTGGTGCGCCGCATGCAGCTGTTGCAGGCGCTGCTGTGCCACATGAGTGTAAATCTGTGTGGTGGACAAATCACTGTGTCCGAGCAACATCTGTACCACGCGCAGGTCCGCGCCGTGGTTGAGCAGATGGGTGGCGAAGGCGTGGCGCAGCGTATGTGGCGACAGCGGCTTGCGAATCCCGGCCACCCGGGCGTGTCGGCGCAGCCGGTGCCAGAAGGTCTGGCGTGTCATCGCCCGCCCGCCCCGGCCGGGAAAGAGCGCTTCGCTGGCCTGGAGGCCGAGCAGCAGCGGCCGCGCTTCGCGCAGATAACGCTGCAGCCAGTGCAGCGCTTCCTCGCCCAGCGGCACCAGCCGCTCGCGGTCGCCCTTGCCCACAATGCGCACCAGCCCCTGGCGGGTGCTCAGCTGCGCCAGCGTCAGGCCCACCAGCTCGGAGACGCGCAGGCCCGCCGCATAGAGCACTTCCAGCATGGTGCGGTCCCGCAGACCCAGCGGTGTATTCACATCCGGTGCGGCGAGCAACGCCTCCACATCCGTTTCGGTGAGCGTTTTCGGCAGCGGCCGCCCGGTCTTCGGCCGCTCGACAAGCAGTACCGGGTCTTCGTGGATGCGCCCTTCGCGCAGCATCCAGCGGTAGAAGCCCCGGAACGCGGAAAGCTGCCGGGCCACGGAGCGGGCGCTGATGCCACGCTGCTGCTGCCAGGCCAGGTAATCATAGAGGCGCGCCCGGTCACAGCCCTGCAGTGTGCCGCCAGCGGCTTCGAGCCAGCGGGCGAGTTGCACCAGGTCGCGCCGGTAACCGGCCAGGCTGTGCTCGCTGAGCCCCTTTTCCATCCAGATGTTGTCGAGCCACTGCTCGATCAGGGGCAGTTCGGAGGGTTCTTCCCGGGGAGATTGCGTGGCCATGGGGGAATCATGGCAGGGGTGGACATCCGAGGCCAGCAGCGAAGCCCTGGGGGCTTCGGGCCCCGGGCTTCGAGCCTCGGGCTACGGGTGCGCGCGGCGCGCGCATAACCCGGAGCCCGCAGCCGGAACCACTACTTCTTGCGCTGTACCTTTTCCTTGATGCGCGCGGACTTGCCCGAGCGCTCGCGCAGGAAGTAGAGCTTGGCGCGACGCACGTCGCCGCGACGCTCCACGCGAATGCTGTCCACCAGGGGGCTGTGGACCGGGAACACCCGCTCGACGCCCACGCCGTGGGTGGTCTTGCGCACCGTGAAGCAGGAATTCACGCCCCGGTTGCGCCGGCCGATGACCACGCCCTGGAAGGCCTGAAGCCGCTCGCGGGTGCCTTCGCGCACCTTCACCTGGACGGTGACGGTGTCACCCGGGCCGAAGTCGGGCACGTCCGGCTTCACCTGTTCCTGTTCCACCTGTTGTACCAGAGGGTTCTTGCCGCTCATCGCTGGTGCTCCTGTTGTCCGGTCTAGCTCTCGTTGTCCTGGTCATGCCGGCGCCCGTTGTCGGCCAGCATCCTCTTGTCTTCCTCGCTCAGGCCCTGGGCGCTTTCCCGCGCCCGGAACAGGTCCGGGCGTCGCTCGCGGGTACGCTCCAGTGCCTGTTGACGCCGCCAGCGGCGGATCGCCTCGTGGTCCCCGCCGAGCAGCACCGGCGGCACCCGCCGCTCCGCCCAGACTTCCGGGCGCGTGTAGTGCGGACAGTCCAGCAGGTTCTCCAGCTCGCCGCTGAATGAATCCTGCTCCGCCGAGGCCTCGTCGCCCAGCACCCCGGGCAGACAGCGCGCCACGGCATCCACCAGCACCATGGCCGGCAGCTCGCCGCCGCTGACCACGTAGTCCCCGATGGACCACTGCTCGTCCACATGAGCCTCGATGAACCGCTCGTCCACACCCTCGTAGCGACCGGCCACCAGAATCAGGCTTTCGCTGGCGGCTTCCGCGGCAAACCGCCGCACCGCCGGCTGATCCAGTATCCGCCCCTGCGGCGACAGGTAGATCACCCGCGCCGGGCCGGTGATCCGCCGGGCGTATTCCACGGCCCGGGCCAGCGGCTCGGCCTTCATCACCATCCCGGGGCCGCCGCCAAAAGGCCGGTCGTCCACGGTGCGGTGCCGGTCGGTGGTGAAATCCCTGGGATTCACCGCGCTGATGCGCAACCGCCCCTGTTCCACCGCTCGTCCGGTCACCCCGAAGTCGGTTACCGCGCACAGCATTTCCGGAAACAGGGTGATCACCGCAATATGCATCGGACGCCACCTCTGGCTGGCCCGCGAGCCGGCCACTAGAAATCCGGATCCCAGTCCACTGTCAGTATGCCGCCTTCCAGATCCACGGCGGTCACCACCTGATCCGGAAGCCAGGGAACCAGCCGCTCGCGCCGATCCAGACTTCCCGCTTCACCCTGTATCACCAGCACATCGTTGGCGCCGGTCTCCAGCATCCGCCTGACCCGGCCCAGTTCGCGGCCATCCTCAAGCAGCACGCGCAAGCCGATCAGCTGGCGCCAGTAATACTCTCCGGGCCCGGGCTCCGGCAGTGCCTGACGGGGCACCGCGATGTCGCGGCCCACGTAGCGCTCCAGCGCCTCGTTACGGTCGTCGCAACCCTCGATCCGGGCGACCAGACCCTTGCCCTGACGCCGGCCGGAAGCCAGCGTCACCTTTTCCCAGCCGTCGCCATCACGCAGGTGCCAGGGCTGGTACTCGAAAATGTTCTCGAGCGGCTCGGTGTTCGAATGCACCTTCACCCAGCCGCGCACGCCATGGACCGAGACAATCCGGCCCACCACCAGCGCGTCGTCGTCCGACAGCATCAGGCGTTCTGCTTGCTGTGCTCCCTGAGCAGCCCCTGGACGCGCTCGGAAGCCTGGGCTCCCTGCTCCAGCCAGTGCCGGATGCGCTCTTCTTCGAGCCGCAGCCGCTGCTCACCGCCCCGGGCCACCGGGTTGAAGAATCCGAGCCGCTCGATGAAACGGCCGTCACGCGGCTTGCGGCTGTCGGTCACTACCACATGGTAGAAGGGGCGCTTTTTCGACCCACCACGGGTCAGACGAATGGTCACCATAAGGTTTCTCTACCTGGCCGAATCTGCTTCCTGAACGCCGGAACACGGGCGCTGGCCCGTCTCTCCAGCCTCGGGAGTACGAAAGGCCGCAGATTGTAGCGGCACAAGGGGGACTTTTAAAGGTATTTCTTGGCCCGGAACCGGAGAAAACGGAAGCGCCGAGGGCCGAGCGCCAGGGGCCGAGAGGCACCCCCCTTCGGGTCTGGTGGCGAGAAGGGAACGGTGCGCCCCGGCGAACCCGCACCACAACCGCTCTGGGAGGGTGCTGCAAAAGGGCCTACTGGCACCTGTGGGAGCGGACCTTGGGCCGCGAAGGCCCCGGATTCCGGCACGGTGCCAGGTTCTTCGCGCCCCAAGGTGCGCTCCCACAAACCTTTTGCGACACCCGCTCTGGCAGGTTCGCGCTGCGAGCTGCGCTCCTACTGGCCGGGAAATCCGGGCGGGAGGCCTCCGCCGGGGCCACCCTGGCCGCCCTGGCCGCCCTGGCCGCCCATCATGGCCTCCATGTCCCGCATCATCTTCTTCTGGCCCTTGCCCTTCATCTTCTTCATCATCTTGCCCATCTGCTTCTGCTGCTTGATGAGCCGATTGAGGTCCTGGATTTCCTGGCCGGCGCCGGCGGCAATGCGGCGCTTGCGCGAGCCCTTGATCAGCTCGGGTTTGCGGCGTTCCTGGAGCGTCATGGAGTCGATCAGCGCCTCCATGCGGCGAAACTGTTTCATGGACGACTCATCCTGGGCCATCTGCGAGAGCCCGGACATGCCCGGCAGCTTGTCGAGCATGGAGGCCATGCCGCCCATGTTGCGCATCTGCTGGAACTGCTCCTTGAGGTCCTCGAAATCCATGGCCCGGCCCTTTTTCATCTTGCGGGCCATGCGTTCGGTCTTCTTCTTGTCGAGCTTGCGCTCGGCTTCTTCCACCAGCGACAGCACGTCGCCCATGCCCAGAATCCGCGAAGCGATCCGGTCCGGGTGGAACAGCTCCAGGGCATCGGTCTTCTCGCCCATGCCCAGGAACTTCACCGGCTTGCCGGTGATCGAGCGCACCGACAGCGCCGCGCCGCCCCGGGAGTCGCCGTCGGCCTTGGTCAGCACCACGCCGGTCAGCGCCAGCGCGTCGTTGAACGCCCTGGCCGTGTTGGCCGCGTCCTGACCGGTCATGGCATCGACCACGAACAGGGTCTCCGCCGGGTCCAGCGCCTCGTGCAGACGCCGGATCTCGCTCATCATGTTCTCGTCCACATGGAGCCGGCCGGCGGTGTCGACGATGAGCACATCCATGTGGCGCTTGCGCGCGGCATCCAGGGCACCCCGGGCAATCTCCACCGGATCCTGGTCGCTGCGGGAGGGAAAGAACTCCGCTTCCACCTCGCCGGCCAGGGTCTCGAGCTGATCGATGGCGGCGGGCCGGTAGACGTCGGTGGAGACCACCATGGACTTCTTCTTCTCGCGCTCGCCGAGAAAACGCGCCAGCTTGGCCACGGACGTGGTCTTGCCCGCGCCCTGCAGCCCGGCCATCAGGATCACCACCGGCGGCTTGCTTGCCAGGTTGAGCTCCTGATTGGTGTCGCCCATTACATGGACCAGCTCGTCCTGGACGATCTTGACCAGTGCCTGGCCGGGATTGAGGCTCTGCAGCACTTCCTGGCCCAGGGCCTTTTCCTTGACCTGGTCGGTGAACTGGCGCACCACCGGCAGCGCCACATCCGCCTCCAGCAGCGCCTTGCGCACCTCCCGCAGGGTGTCGCGAATGTTGTCCTCGGTCAGTCGGCCCTGACCGGAGAGCTGCTTGAGGGACTCGCCAAGCCGTTCGCTGAGACTTTCAAACATGAAAAAACGCCTGTCGCTCGAATACTCCGGGCCGGAGAGTATAGCCTGTAGCCCGGATATTACACCAAATGCCATGTAATTCGCGGCGCGGATGGCCGTCGTCAGGCGTGCTCGCGACTGAAACCGTAGCAGGGACTACGGCTGAAGGAGCATGTGCGCCTGACGGCGGCCAGACCAGGCGAAGTGCATGGCAAACGTAACCGTCACCATAAAAAGAGCGCCTGGAACCTCTGAAAAGCCCCTGTCATCGCTCTTGCCTTCGATTGCTGGAGTGGTTTGGTGCAATATCCGGGCCAGGCCCTGCCAGCGTCATGGCGAACGAGCACCCGGCCAGCTTCAAATGCCGCCGGCCTTGTGACACACTCCCGGGACTTCCGGGCTGCGGCCCGGATGGCGGCGCCCGCTGTCACGCCGGCGCGGCCCCGAAGAACCGACCAGCCATCGGGAAACCCAGCACCAGTGAACGCCAGCCTGACCGGAAGCATCGCCGTTGCTCTCTACATCGCCGCCTCGGTGATGGTGGTGCGCGTGCTGCGCCGGGGCACCCCGCCGGGGCGCTCATTGGCCCTGATCGCCCTCCTGGCGGTGGGTTTTCATGCCACCGCCCTGTGGCAGAGCACGGTCAGTCCCGAAGGTGTGCGCCTGGGGCTCTTTTCCGTGGCTTCCATGGTCACCGGCACGGGCGCGGCCCTGGTGGCGCTGGCCAGTCTCTACCGGCGGCTGGAGTGGATCAGTGCCCTGGTTTTCCCGCTCAGCGCTCTGGTACTGCCCGCGGTGCTCTGGCTGGATATCGCCCCGGCCCCCGAGAAACTGGGCCACGGCCTGGCCGCCCATGTGCTGCTGTCCATTCTCGCCTTCGCGGTACTGGCCGTTGCCACCGCCCAGTCGGTGTTCCTGCTGATCCAGCACCGCCAGCTCAAGGAAGGCCACATACGCGGCATCATGGGTTCGTTCCCGCCGGTGCAGACCATGGAACGCATGCTCTTCGAACTGATCTGGACCGGCGTGTTACTGCTCACCGGCGCCATCGTGACCGGATTCATCTATCTGGATGATCTGATCGCCCAGCATGTGGCCCACAAGACCGTGCTTACCCTGCTGGCCTGGGCGCTTTTCACCGTATTGCTCGGCGGACGGCATCTTCTGGGGTGGCGGGCGGTAACCGCCGTGCGCCTGACCCTCGGCGGTTTCGTTGTGCTGGTGCTGGCCTTTTTCGGCTCGCAGTTCGTGCTGGAGATCCTGCTGGAGCGAAGCTGAAGACCATCCCCGGGTGCCGAAACTCAATGCTGGCGCCCTGAAGGCCCGGTAAAACATCGGTAGCTGCCTTGACAGGAACAAGAACCGCTCCAGACAATACCCTTACCCGTCAAAAGAGTTTCCATTCCTTGAGCGACTTTCCCGAAGGCTTCCTGCTGGGGGCTCTGGCCAGCCTGATACTGATCTCGGCGTTCTTTTCCGGAACCGAAACCGGAATGATGGCGCTCAACCGCTATCGGGTGCGCCATCTGGCGCGCCAGGGACACCGCAGCGCCCGGCGGGTCGAGCGGATGCTGCGGCGCCCGGACCGTCTGCTGGGCGTGATCCTGATCGGCAACAACTTCGTCAATAACTACGCAGCCACCATCGCGGCCATCCTGGCAATTGGCTGGTTCGGCAATACCGGCGCCGCCCTGGGCCCGGTGGTATTCACCATCGTCATGCTGGTCTTCGCGGAGGTCACGCCCAAGACCTGGGCGGCGCTGCGCCCGGAGTCCCTGGCGTATCCGGCCAGCGCCGTGCTCAAGCCGCTGCTTTGGGTGCTCTCTCCCCTTGTCTGGACCGTCAACACCGTCAGCAACGGCCTGCTGGCCATTGCGGGGATACGCCCCAGCAGCGAGGACAGCGATCAGTTGAGTCCGGACGAGCTGCGCACCGTGGTCAACGAGGCCGGCGGACTGATTCCGGAAAAGCACCAGAAGATGCTTCTCAACATCCTCGACCTGGAGAACGCCACGGTCGAGGACATCATGATCCCGCGCAACGAGATTGCCGGCATCGATCTCAACGAAAGCCTGGACGAGATCATCGAGATTCTTCGCGGCGCGCAGCACACGCGCATGCCGGTCTACAAGGATGATCCCAACAATATCGTGGGCATTCTGCACCTGCGCCGCATCAGCCGCCTGCTGATGCGGCGCGATTTCAACAAGGCGGAACTGATGCAGTTCACAGTGGAGCCCTACTTTGTTCCGGAAGGCACGCCGCTTCACCGGCAGCTGCTGAACTTCCAGCATGCCAGGCGGCGTCTGGGCATCGTGGTGGACGAATACGGCGATGTGCTCGGGCTGATCACCCTGGAGGACATCCTTGAGGAAATTGTCGGCGAATTTACCACCGACCTGGCCGCCACCATGCGTGACATCCATCCCCAGGAAGATGAAAGCGTGGTGATCGAAGGCAGCGCCAACCTCCGCGAGATCAATCGCAACCTTCACTGGGCAATGCCCACGGACGGCCCCAAGACGCTCAACGGCCTGATCCTGGAGCACCTCCAGGACATTCCCGAAGCAAGCACCTCGCTGCGCATCGGCGACTACCTCATCGAGGTGCTGCAGGTAAAGGACAACATGGTGAAGGCGGCCCGGGTCCGCCATGCCGAATCCATCAGCGGGGATATCGCAGGTTCCTGACCGCCTGGAAAACGCCCCGGATTACGGCTTGTCTCAGCCGAGATGATCCATGAGCCACTGGATTCGTTCACGCTGGGCGCGCACCAGCCGCTCGCCTTCCTCGATGGCCTCGCTGGCGCGGTGGAAGTCCATCAGCGCATAATTGGGCAGCAGTGGCACCAGATTGACGTCCGCCGGTTCGCCGGCCATTCGGCTGCGGGTGATCCGGTCCTGCATGATGTTCACGCTGGCGCCCACCACATCGAAGAACCCCGGTGCCGGGTCTCCGGCGCCATCACCACCACCATCGGACGAGGCAAAGAATTCCTGCACTCTTTCCCAGACTTTCCTTTCCTCCGGCGCTCCCTTTTCCGAAGTCTTCTTCTCCTGGACCACGGCCCGGGCCTGTTTACGGTCCACGTGCTGGCCGATCAGTTGCCCGTTGAGGTTCACGCCGATGACCAGTTCCGCGCCCAGCGCGCGGCAGACGGACACCGGCACCGGATTGACCAGGCCGCCATCGAGCATCCAGCGGCCGTTGAACTGCACTGGCGTGAACAGCCCCGGCAATGCGCAGGAGGCCCGGGCCGCATCCAGCACGGTGCCTTCCTGGATCCAGACCTCGCGCCCGAGCTGCATGTCGGTGGCCACGGTGGCAAAGCGATGGCTCTCCAGCTCGCCGATCTCCGGGTTCTGGTGCTGCTCCCGGAAAAAACCGAACAGCTTCTCGCCCTTCACGAAGCCGCCGGAGAAGCCCACATCCAGAAAGCCGAGCACATCGCGAAAGGTCAGGCCGGTGACCCAGTCGGAGAACTCCTCGAGCTGCCCGGCCACATAGACGCCGCCGACCAGCGCGCCGATGGAGGTACCCACCACCACCTTCGGGCGAATGCCCATGGACTCGAGTTCGCGGATCACACCGATATGCGCCCAGCCCCGGGCCGAGCCGCTGCCCAGGGCCAGGCCCACCACGGGGCCGGAGCCGTGTTTGTCCTCCCGGTCACCGCTCACTGAAGGCTTCCCTTGCCACACAGGGCTGGTGCTCGCCGTTCATGCGGCGGGCGCAACGGTCCAGCACGTCCCGCTGCCGCCCGGTGGGGAGCAGCCCCCAGTAGCTGATCTCACCGCCAGTACGAAAGCAGCCAATGCATACATCATCGCCGTCGAGCGCACAGATGCTTACACAGGGCGAGGCCACGTCATCACTCATGACTGAGCAGGCTCGTCGTCAACAAGGAGTTCACGTGCAAAACGCCGGCCATTCTCCACATAATGTTCCGCGCTCATGACAAGACCCTTTGCCTGTTCTTCCGTTATTTCCCTGACAACCTTTCCGGGTGAACCCAGCACCAGGGAGTTGTCCGGCACCTCCATGTTCTCCGTGACCAGGGCATTGGCGCCGATGACGCAGTTGCGTCCGATGCGCGCGCCGTTGAGCACCACCGCGTTGATACCGATTAGGCTGTTGTCCCCGATGGTGCAGCCGTGAAGCATCACCTTGTGGCCCACGGTCACACCCTTTCCGATGGTCAGCGGCTTGCCCGGGTCCACATGCAGCACGGAGCCGTCCTGGACATTGCTGTCATCACCAATGGTGATCCGGTCATGGTCGGCCCGGATCACGGCATTGAACCAGACGCTCACATTGTGGCCCAGATATACAGAGCCCATCACCTGGGCATCCGGTGCCACCCAGTACTCCCCGGCGGCTTCCATCCGGCGCTCACCGATACGATAGATCATGCGCTCTTTCCCCTGTCCTGCTCGTCGGCATCCACCTCGTAGCGGATGCCGGTATCGAAGGCGTGATTCAGCAATTCGACGATCATGAAGGCGGTCAGCCCCCAGATCCGCTTGTCGTCATAGTAGTAGCTGGGAATGCAGAGCTTCTTGCCGTAAAAGTCGATGGGCGGAGCCATTTCCGGCTCCGTTTCCAGGAAGAACGAAAGCGGCACCCGGAAGATGGTCCGGATCTCGCCGGGCTCGGCCACCAGTTCCACGTTCGGGTCTACAATGCCGACAAAGGGCGTGACCTTCATGCCGTAGCGCGAGGGGATCGGCGAGAGCGCGCCGAGCATCTCCACGCGATTGCGGGGCATGCGCACTTCCTCCTCGGATTCGCGCAGTGCCGTGGCCAGCAGGTCGGTGTCTTCCGGGTCGCGCTTGCCGCCGGGAAAGGCCACCTCCCCCGCATGGGTGGGCATGGCGGCGGCGCGAACGGTCAGGATCAGATCCGGGTCGCGCTCGTCAGTGAACGGCATCAGCACCGCCGCTTCGGGCAGTTGCACCGGCAACTTCCGCGGACGATACAGCGGCATTCTTTCCCGCAGGGTCTCAATCACACTACACTCCCCTCATCCGCCCCAGAGGCGGACCAGTCTGTAACAGTCTGAATACAGGATTGAATCCAGGCAAGGACAAAAGTTCCCGGGCCCTTGCAAACCGGTGCAATCCGTCACGAAATGCCGTCCGCGCGTCACCGGCGCCGGCGCGCGCCGGGCCCGGGCCTGGTGATACAGTAACCTCCGGACAGCCTGGGGAAGCTCTGATGAATTTCTGCAGTCATTGCGGCAGCGACCGGTTGCGCTTCGACATTCCCGCCGGGGACAACCGGCCCCGCTACTGGTGCCCCGAGTGCCATACCATCCACTACCAGAACCCCCGACTGGTGGTGGGCACGGTGCCGGTCTGGGGGGACCGGATACTGCTGTGCAGGCGCTCCATCGAGCCCCGCAAGGGCTACTGGACGCTGCCCGCGGGCTACATGGAAAACGGCGAGACACTCCAGGAAGGCGCCGCCCGGGAAAGCTGGGAGGAGGCCTGTGCCACCGTGGACATCAAGGACATGTACACGGTGTTCAATCTGCCCCACATCTATCAGGTCTATGTATTCTTCCTCGGGGAGCTGGAGGAGGGCCGCTTTGACGTGGGGGATGAATCCTCGGAAGTGGACCTGTTCAGGCAGGACCAGATCCCCTGGGACGAACTGGCCTTCCCCACCATCAACCGCACGCTGAAATACTACTTCCGCGACCGCGAGACCGGCGATTTCCCGGTCCGGGTCCAGGATATCCAGCCGATGAAGAAATGATGCGCCCTTCGGGCGCACAGTGGCGAGCCACGAGCCACGAGCAATATGGTTCTCGCCCCTTGTCCCTTGTCCCTTGTCCCTTGCCCCTTGCCCCTTGCCCCTTGC
>SLJS01000002.1 GCA_007135015.1 Alcanivorax sp.
CGGCTTACCGAGAACATGGTGGTCGAGCGCTATTCCCATGTCATGCATATCGTCTCCAATGTGGAGGGGAAACTGGCATCCGGGCTGGGCCCTCTGGACGTGCTGCGGGCCACTTTTCCCGCGGGCACGCTTTCCGGAGCACCGAAGATCCGGGCGATGGAGATCATCGACGAGCTCGAGCCGGTCAAGCGTGGTGTCTATGGCGGTGCCGTGGGCTATATCGGCTTCGACGGCGACATGGATACGGCGATTGCCATTCGCACCGCCGTGATCCGTGACGGGCTGCTTTATATCCAGGCCGGCGGTGGCGTGGTCGCCGATTCGGTGCCGGCGCTGGAGTGGAAGGAAACCATGAACAAGGGACGCGCCATCTTTACCGCCGTGAACATGGCCCTTTCGGGGTTATCGCTGGGTAACGGAGGTGCCCGATGAGCCGGGTGCTGATGATCGACAACTACGACAGCTTTACCTGGAACCTGGTCCAGTATCTGCAGGAGTTGGGCGCGGAAGTGCTCGTCCACCGCAACGATGCCATCAGTCTGGACCAGATGGATGAGCTGGCGCCGGAGCGGCTCATGGTTTCGCCGGGACCCTGTTCTCCGGACGAGGCGGGAATTTCCAACGAGGCCATACGCCATTTCGCCGGACGCATTCCCGTGCTGGGCGTTTGTCTCGGGCACCAGTGCGTGGGGCAGGTCTTCGGCGGTGTGGTCAAGCGGGCCCGCCAGGTGATGCATGGCAAGACCTCGGCCATCCATCATGCAGGAACCGGAGTCTTTCAGGGGCTGCCGTCGCCGTACACGGCAACGCGCTACCATTCACTGGTGGTCGAGCGCGAGAGTCTTCCGCAATGCCTGGAGATTACGGCCTGGACGCGCCTCGACAACGGTGAGATGGATGAGATCATGGGCTTCAGGCACCGTGAACTGGATGTGGAGGGTGTGCAGTTCCACCCGGAGTCGATCCTCACGGAGCACGGCCACAAGCTGTTGAAGAACTTTCTGGACAAGTAACCCGTCGGGAGATGAACGTCATGGATATTCGCGAGGCCCTGACCCGGGTGGTGGAAAGGCAGGATCTGTCCACGCAGGACATGCGCACGGTCATGCAGCAGATCATGAGCGGCGGCGCCACCGATGCACAGATCGGTGGTTTTCTGGTGGCGTTGCGCATGAAAGGCGAGTCGCTGGACGAGATTACCGGTGCGGCCATGGTGATGCGTGAACTGGTCACGCCCGTGGAAGTGGGAGATCTGAAATACCTGGTGGACATTGTTGGCACCGGAGGTGATGGCGCCAATCTGTTCAATGTCTCCACTGCGTCGAGCTTTGTGGCCGCCGCCGCTGGTTGCCACGTGGCCAAGCACGGCAACCGTTCGGTCAGCTCCAGCAGTGGTTCGGCGGATCTTCTGGAGGCGGCGGGTGTGCGGCTGGATCTGAGCCCGGAGGAAGTGGCCCGGTGCATCGCTGACGTGGGCGTGGGGTTCATGTTTGCTCCCGCCCACCATGGTGCCATGAAGCACGCCATTGGCCCGCGCAAGGAGCTGGGCTTGCGCACCATCTACAATATTCTCGGTCCGGTCACCAACCCGGCAGGCGTGAAGCGCCTGATGGTGGGGGTATTCAACGGTGAGCTCTGCCGGCCGCTGGCGGAGGTGCTGGGCCGCCTGGGCGCCGAGCATGTAATGGTGGTGCATGGGGAGGACGGGCTTGACGAAATCACCCTGGCCACCGGCACCCGGGTGGCGGAATATCGCGACGGCAGCGTCGAGGAATATACGCTTACCCCCGAGGATGTGGGCCAGAAGTCGGCTTCGCTGGTGGGTCTGGACGTCACCGACGCGGAAAGCTCGTTGGCGCTGATCCGCGACGCGTTCGGCAAGCGTGAAACGGAGGCCGGGCGCAAGGCGGCGGACCTGATTACCCTGAACGCCGGTGCGGCCATCTATGTTTCCGGTATTACCGGCACGCTGAGAAATGGTGTAGACATGGCCGAGGACCTGGTGCACAACGGCGAAGCCCGGGAAGCCCTGCAGAAACTGGCGCGCTTCAGCAACCTGCTCCGGGCGGCTGAGGAGGAGCAATGAAGACCACCGGCACCGTCCTGGATCGTATCCTTGAGCGCAAGCGCGAGGAAATGGAAGTGCTGCGCCAGCGCAGGCCGGTGGAAATCGTGCAGCAGGTTGCCCTGGATACGCCCTTGCCGAAGCCGTTCGCCGGGGCACTGCGCCGGCGCATGGACGCGGGTGAGCCGGCCGTGATTGCCGAGATCAAGAAGGCCTCACCCTCGAAGGGCGTGATCCGCGAGGATTTCGATCCCGCTTCCATCGCGGTGTCCTATGCCCGTGGCGGGGCTGCCTGCCTGTCGGTGCTTACAGACCGGGATTTCTTCCAGGGCGATGACAGCTATCTGCGGCAGGCAAAGGCGGCCAGCGGAATACCGGTGCTCCGCAAGGACTTCACCATTGATCCGTATCAGATCTGGGAGGCCCGGGCCATCGGTGCCGACTGCATCCTGCTGATTGTGGCGGCGCTGGAGGATGAGTTGCTGGCCATGCTGCATGACACTGCGGTGGAGGCGGGTCTGGATGTGCTGGTGGAAGTACACACCCGCGAAGAGCTGCACCGGGCGCTGAAGCTCGATTCGCCGCTGATCGGTATCAACAATCGGAATCTGCATACCTTCGAGGTGTCACTGGAGACCACTCTGGAACTGCTGGGTGATGTTCCTTCCGGAAAGCTTGTGGTGACCGAAAGCGGCATTCATTCGCCGGAAGATGTGCAGCGGATGCGCGACAACGACGTACATGCGTTTCTTGTGGGCGAGGCCTTCATGCGCGCTGACGACCCCGGCGAGGCCCTGGCCCGACTGTTTTTCCAGGCGCCGGGAGAGGAGGAGCCGAACGGGGCCTGATTCCTGTGCCCTGGAAAGTCCGCTCTGCAAGGCCCCCCCTGGGAGCGCACCTTTTTTGCGGAGGGGCGCGTTTGCGGAGGGGCGCGTTTTGCGAACAGGAGGGCGAAAGCCTGGATTCACGCACGGCCTTGCTGGAGAGTTCCCTCTCCCCTCGCGGGAGAGGGACAGGGAGAGGGGCTTTTGCGACACTTTCTCGGGGTTGGGGCGTGGCAGTCAGCGGTCGGTGAGCCGGGAAGGCTGTCATGTTTTCTTGTCCCTTGCCCCTTGCCCCTTGCCCCGCACTCGCCTCAGCGAGTGCCATACACCACCATCGTCTTGCCCTTTACCGATACAAGACCCTGTTCCTCCAGGTTCTTGAGGACCCGGCCCACCATTTCGCGGGAGCAGCCGACGATGCGGCCGATTTCCTGGCGCGTGACCTTGATCTGCATGCCGTCCGGATGGGTCATGGCGTCGGGCTGCTTGCACAGATCCAGCAGGGTTCCGGCCACACGGCCGGTGACGTCCAGAAAGGCCAGGTCGCCCACCTTGCGGGTGGTCGCACGCAGGCGGCCGGCAATCTGGGCGGAGACCGCAAACAGGATCTCGGCATCTTCGCGGGCAAGCTGGCGGAACTTGGCGTAGCTGATTTCCGCCACCTCGCACTCGCTCTTGGCCTTGACCCAGGCCGAGCGGCTGGGCTCGTCCTCGAACAGCCCCATCTCGCCGAAGAAGTCCCCTTCGTTGAGATAGGCCATGATCATCTCGCGTCCGTCATCGTCCTCGATCATCACGGTTACTGAGCCGCGCAGGATGTAGTACAGCGCGTCGGACTCATCGCCCGCGTAGATGATGGTGCTCTTCGCCGGGTACTTGCGGCGATGGCAGTGGCTCAGAAAGTGCTCCAGATTGGTAATGATCTTGTTGCCGTCTGTCATCATCCGGGGTACTCGCTGCCTCGGTAGGAAATATGACCTGAAGAGTCCGATACTGCCCTTTTTTGACCCTCATGCCAAGGTGACGGCGGTGGCCGTGTGCACTTGTTGGCATACCGGGCGCGCTATGGCGGCCACTGCAGCCTGTGTTACCCTTCTCCGCCCTGTCTCCGCCCCTCCGGGCGGTGGGCATCGCGCGGAATCCAGGGGATTCCGGGAGGACTTCGGGAGGGACTGGCATGAAGGCGGAAATCCGGTGGCGTGGGCAGGCCTGTTACGAGGCCCGCTCGGGCAGTGGCCATACGGTGGTCCTGGACGGCCCGCCGGACCATGGAGGCCGGAACCAGGGGCCCCGGCCGATGGAGATGCTGCTCATGGGTCTTGGCGGCTGTTCCGCCTTCGATGTGGTGCATATCCTGCGGAAGGCCCGCCAGGAAGTCACCGATTGTCGCTGTGAGGTGACCGCGGAACGGGCGGACGCGGTTCCGGCGGTGTTTACGCATATTCACCTGGAGTTCGTGGTCACCGGCCGGGCGCTGCGGGACAAGCAGGTCAGCAGGGCAGTGGAGCTGTCGGCGGAGAAATACTGTTCCGCCTCCATCATGCTGGCGCGTGGTGGCGTGGAGGTGACCCACGGTTACTCCGTTGTGGAGGACCAGGCACCGCACGACGGAACATCCGATCGATAGCAAGGCGAGGACAGGGTAAAGCACCGTGAAGGATCCCAACCCCAAGATCAATCTGCATGGCTTCAATAATCTCACGAAGTCGCTCAGCTTCAATATCTTCGATATAAGCTATGCGAAGACGGAACAGCATCGCAGGGAATATATCGAGTACATTGACGAGCTCTACAATGCCGAGCGCCTGACCGAGATTCTGGAGAATGTCACACAGATTATCGGGGCCAATGTGCTCAATGTCGCCCGCCAGGACTATGACCCCCAGGGCGCAAGCGTGACCATGCTGATTGCCGAGCATGAAGTGCCGCCTGCCGGCGACAACTGGGAAGAGGCGCCCGGGCCGCTTCCTGACTCGCTGGTCGCGCATCTGGACAAGAGCCACGTCACGGTTCATACCTACCCGGAGTCCCATCCCGACAGCGGCATCTCCACCTTTCGCGTGGACGTGGATGTTTCCACCTGCGGGGTGATTTCGCCACTACGCGCACTGAACTACCTGATCCACAGCTTCGATTCGGACATCGTGACCATTGATTACCGGGTTCGGGGCATGACCCGCGATGTGGATGGCAAGAAGCACTTCATCGACCATGACATCAACTCGATCCAGAACTTTCTCTCGGACGATACGCGCAATGCCTATCAGATGATCGATGTGAACGTGTATCAGGAGAATATCTTCCACACCAAGATGCTTCTCAAGGACTTCGAGCTGGACAACTACCTTTTCGGTTCCGGCAGCAACGAATTCGACGGCAGGGAGCTGGAGGATATTGAGGAGCGCCTGCGCAAGGAAATGCTCGAGCTGTTCTATTCGAGAAACCTTGAGTGACGCCGCCTGCTGCGGCGCCAGTGGTCAGCATTCAGTGGTCGGAAAAGAAGGCTGTGGAGCTTGCTCCTGCCATCGCTCATGGCACCGCGCCGGTCTTGACTGACCACTGACTACCGCCAACCGACATTCACCACCGATAGGTGGTGAATGTCATCACCTTGCTCATCAGTGTCATGGCCGTCTTGACGGGTGGCGGGAGGTCCGCGCCGCCGGCGCCTTCGGCGGTGACCGCATGCTTGAGTTCGTCCTCGCGCATCTGCTCCAGAATGGCGCGCGTGCGCGCGTCCGAAGACGGGATCTGCGCAATGTGGTGTTCCAGGTGCCGCACGACCTGATGTTCGGTCTCGGCAACGAAGCCCAGGCTCCAGCGGTCTCCGGCCAGCCCCGCGAGTGCCCCCATGCTGAAGGACATGGCATAGAACAGGGGATTGAGGCGACTGGGGATATCGCCCAGCTCACGGATACGGGCCTCGCACCAGGCGAGATGGTCTTCCTCCTCCCGGGCCGCCTCTTCCATGGCATGGCGGACATGGGGCAGGCGCGCGGTGGTGGCCTGTCCCTGATAGAGGGCCTGGGCGCAGACCTCGCCGGTATGGTTGATGCGCATCAGGCCGGCCAGATGTTGCCGTGGCAGCCCGGCGGGTGCCTCACCGGAGGGTTCGGTGGCCGGCTGTGGCTGTTCACCGGGAGCTTCGCGGTTCGCCCGGGTGGTGCCGGGCGTCAGGGTGCGCAGCGCGTTGTCCGCCCGGCAGAGCAATTGATCCAGCGGTGTAAGTTTTCGTTGGCGGCTCATGGTCGGTGATTCTAGCATGATCCAGGCTCTGCTAGGATTGGCGCCGACAGCCGCAGGGCGCGTTGCGCGCAAACAGCTGCATCACGGAATCGACGGAGGGTGTAACCATTCAACTGGATCCGTCCCTGGCGGGAAGCAGCTCGAGCCTTTCCGCCGCCTATATCAACTCGGTGCTGCCGGGGCTGCTTGATCATTACGGGCTGGACCTGCAGTCCGTACTCGAGGAAGCCGGCGTGGACCCCCGTGTACTCGAAACACCGGACGCACTGGTTCCCCTGCTGGACGTGATGCGGCTGTTCATGGTGGTCCTGCAGCATACCCGTGACCGGGGGCTGGGCTTTGAAATGGGGCGCCGGGTCAAGGCGCGCTCCTATCAGGTGCTCGGCTATGTGGTGTTATCGAGCGGCACCCTGCGGGAGGCGATTCATCGCCTGCTGCGGTTCGAGAAACTGGCGGGAAACCTGGGACACACGGAGATGGAACAGCCGGACAGCGGTCTGGTCCGGCTGAAATGGTTCTGCCCGATCTCCGGCGCTCCGGCCGTCCATGTGCGCGAGGCGGCGGTTACCGGCTGGGTGGCCTTTGCCCGGCAGCTCAGCGAGCGCCAGCATCACCCGGTGCGGGTCTGTTTTACCCATGCCGCGCCGCCGGATACAGCCCGGTACGAGGAATTCTTCCAGTGTCCGGTGTGTTTCGAGGCGGATTTCGACGGTGTGGAGCTGGATTCGTCCCTGCTGGACATTCCGCTCGACAGCGCCGATCCGGTGCTGAATCTGCTGATGGAGCGTGAGGCGGTTACGCTGCTGAGCGATTACGATTCGAGCACCAATCTGGTCAATGCAGTACGCAGCCAGATTTACCAGTTGCTGGTCGAGGGAGAGCCCACCGTCGAAGTGGTCGCCGAGCGCATGGGGCTGGCCGCACGCACCCTGCGCGGTCGGCTGCGCCGCCAGGGAGTGGGCTTTCAGGAACTGGTGGATGGTCTGCGCCGTTCCCTGGCGGAGATCTATCTCGAGGACCCGCGTCTCAGCCTGACCGATATCGCGCTGCTGCTCGGCTTTTCCGAGCAGAGTTCCTTCACCCGGGCGTTTCGTCGCTGGCGGGGCGAGAGTCCGGCGGCGTTCCGGCGTCGGTAAAGCGCGCGATGGCTTCCTGAAGCACGTTCATGTCCACGGGCTTGGGTACATGGTCATTCATGCCCGCTTTCCGGCTGCGGTCACGATGCTCGCGCATGATGTGCGCCGTGAGCGCCAGGATCGGAACCGGTTGCCGCTCGCTCCGGCGTTCCTCGTCGCGGATCATGCGGGTCGCCTCGAATCCGTCCATCTCCGGCATCTCGCAGTCCATCAGGATCAGGTCGAAATTTTCCCGCCGCCAGGCTTCCACGGCCTGCCTGCCGTCATGGACCACCACTGGGTCCAGGTTCAGTTTCCGCAACATGCCAGCGATTACCTTGCGGCTGAGTTCATGGTCTTCGGCCACCAGTACCCGCAGCCCCGGCCGGGGTCTTCCGGGGGGAGCGATCTGGTCGTCGGGGGCCGGTGAGGCGGAGCCCAGCTCCTCGGCCAGCACCTGCCGAAGCCGGGATCCGGAAACCGGCTTTCCGAGGATGCGACGGATCCCGGCCCGGTGTGCCATGGCGGCAGTGGGCGCACTGCGCACGCCGGTGAGCATGATCAGTACCGGGCCGGGGCTGATCCTTTCATCTTCCCGGATTCGTTGGGCCAGTTGTATGCCGTCCATGCCCGGCATGTTCTGGTCCAGTACGACCACATCATAGGGTTCTGACAGGTTGACCTGGGTGCGTATGCTGGCCAGCGCCTCGCGTGGATCCTGGTAGGTGGTTACCCGCATGCCCCATGAAAGGGCCTGTTGCCACACCACTCGGGTAAAGGTGCTGGAATCATCCACCACCAGCATGCGTTTCCCGGAAAGCAGCTCTTCATGGCCTGCCGTCGACTCCACCCCCAGATCTGAGCAGGTAAGCAGGGGAAGCGTGACCTGCACCACGGGCCCGTGCTTTCCGTGGCGCAGGCCGGCCTGACCTTTCATCAGGCGGATGAGGTGGTGGGCGATGGACAGGGCCAGGCTTGTGCTGTCGTGGTCCTGTGGTTCCTGTTCCGTGAGCAGGGCATGCAGATGTTCCTCCTTCAGCGTGGCCAACGCGCTTCCCTCGAACTCGAAGGAATAGTGGTCTGGACGGCCCGAGACATCCCGGGCCACGTCCAGCACCAGCTCGCCGGGCTGGGCGTGGCGGATGCAGGGGCCGAGAATGCTCGTGATCAGCTGCTTCAGCCGTGTCGGGTCCGTTTCCAGCCGCGCCGGTATGTTCGTGTGGACATGGGTGATCAGCTCGATCTGGCGCTCTTCCGCGCGTTCGCGGAAGAGCTCGATGGCGTCCATCAGTACCGCGTCCAGTGCTACCGGGCGGATGTCCAGCTCTGTACTGTCTTCTTCCAGTCGCGCGTGTTCCAGCACGTCGTTGAGCAGTTGCAGGAGGCTTTCCCCGGAAATCTGGATGGCGTGGACGCACTCGCGCTGATTGGGGCTCAGGGGGGTGTCACGAAGAATCTCGGCCATCCCCAGAATCCCGCTCATGGGGGTGCGGATCTCGTGACTGAGCCGCGAAAGGGTATCCCTGCGGGTTTCGTGAATCGCCTCCCATACGCTGTGCTGGCGGACCTCCTCCATCGTCTTTTCCAGCTCCGCGCGGCTCTTGCGGCTCAGCCCGATGGCGAACAGGAGCGCCTCCATGTTGCCGGCGGCCAGCAGGATCAGCCCCGCCTGGGGAACGGGCGACCAGAGACCGGTCATCAGCATGGCCAGCAGCACCCCTGCAGTGACCAGGGGAAGGCGGGCGACAAGGTGGAGTCCCGCCTGCGGGAGCCTGCTCCGCCAGGCGCGAACTGACAGCCAGATCAGCAGCAGCAGGCCGGCCATGGCCAGTACAAACGCGAAGGACATCAGCGCCGTGGCAGGCAGCAGCAGCGACAGCAGCAGGCCGGTCAGCGCAAGGCCCATGCACAGCAGCAGCGCACGATTCAGTCGCGGCGCATGCACGGGCGTGCCGAGAAAATTGCGGCTGAAGGCCAGCCCGGAGTAGATGACCAGAAATACCGCCGCCTGCTCCACTACCGGCTGCCGCCCGGGGCCGGCCAGATACTGCATGCCGATAAAGCCGGCATTGGCCAGCGCCGCCAGGGTAATGGCCGCCAGAAAGATCGCGTAATGGAGGTAGGCCTTGCCGCCGTAGAGAATGAAAGTGCCCAGGT
The DNA here is from genome assembly GCA_007135015.1 of Alcanivorax sp. Classification (GTDB taxonomy): domain Bacteria; phylum Pseudomonadota; class Gammaproteobacteria; order Pseudomonadales; family Alcanivoracaceae; genus SLJS01. The sequence continues at coordinate 9,408 of SLJS01000002.1, forward strand.
TGAACAGCATCAGGCCGATCAGGATGCCCGCGAGCAGCAGATAAAGATGATCCACGAACAGGTTGCCGCCGGGCGGTTGCCCCGGGCCGTGGAGCGACAGTCCGTACACGAAACTGTGTCGGGGTTCCAGGCGCAGGTAATAGAGCCCGGAGTCGCCGGGTTCCAGATCAACATGGAAAAGCTGGTTTCGGTAGCGGATATCGCCCCAGGGCGGGTCTTCGCGGGTGCCCGAGTGACGGACCTCGGGACCGTCGTCACCGGGCTCGATGAAGGCCACGGCAGAGAATACGCCCGGAAAGAGTTCGAGCAGGAACCGGTCATGGTCCCGCGAGGTGTTGCGCAGGGCAAAGCGGACCCACCAGGTATCGCGGCTGAAGCCCTTGTTGGTCAGCTCTCCCGTTGCCGGCGTGAATCGCTCATCGAATTCGCCACCGTGGACATCACTGAAGGTCAGTTCGCCTTCGGGGTCCCTCAGGTATTCGGAATAGACGGTAATGCGCGCGCCGTCGGCACCGGCGCCGGTTTCGTAGGGGGGCGGGAAAGCCTGCGCGGTACCGGCCAGCCAGACCAGGGCAATGGCCAGCCAGCACTCAGGCCGAATCCTCGTCATTTTCCTGTGTACTCTTCTCTTCCGTGTCTTCCTTCTGTCCCTGGTTCTGTTCGAGTACATAGGCTTCCAGACCGGCTTCGGAAAGCAGATAGGCCCCCAGCTGGCTGCGTCCGCCGCCGTCGCAGGTAACCACATAGACGAATTCCTTTTCCAGGGACTTCACGTCCTTGCGCAGCTCTGTCAGGGGGATGTTGCGCGCGCCCGGTGTGCGGTCATGCTTGAATTCCATGGGCAGGCGCACATCCAGGAGCACGCAGGCCCGGTCGCCTTCCTCGGTGAGTTCTTCCATCTGTTCACGGCTGATCGTCTGAATCACGGAGTGCTGAAGGATTTCCTTGAAGTCCTCCTGATCCAGCGTCATCAGTATCCCGTCGCTGGTCATGGTGATGGTGGCATTGCGGGGGGTATCGGAAATCAGGGCATCCTCACCGAAGTAGTTCCCGGCGGTCAGGGCCGCGACGGTCTGTTCCCGACCGGCTTTCTGGCGGGTGACCATGGCCTTGCCCTGCTTGATCACATAGAAGGTATCGCCCGGCTCTCCTTCGCGCACCACGACTTCGCCAAGGTGAACTTCCTTTTCCTGGAACTTCACGAACAGGGACTGGATCTTGGACGGAGGCACCTGGGCGAATACGCCCGATTGCAGCAGCGCATCCATCCAGTCCGGGGTCTCTTCGTCATCGTCCTCGTCAAGCATGGCCTCCGCTGCCTGAGTCCAGGTCATCAGAAGATCCAGGTGCTTGCGGTCGATGGCGTAGAGAATGGTGGGTTCGGTGGTGATGCAGTTGACCCGGTGCTTCGGATAGTTGTCCAGCGCCAGATAGTTCTCATCGTCATCGGCGGGGAAATTGCGGACCTCGAAATTCTCGTCGGCCAGGTCCACCGCGCCGCTGATCAGGAAGAAGGCCTGCTCGGTGGAGCTGCCGAGCTTGAACACCATGCGGGCCGGGCCCAGATCCAGCACCTGAATCTTCTCCCGGATCTCCTCGAGGTGGGAGTCGGTCAGGCTGTCGAAGGGTATGAAGCGCCGTAGCTGCTCCAGATCAATGGTTGTCTGGTTCATGCTCTCTCCCGTTCTCCCGCCATGGGCCATACATGGCTCGCCCGCGCCATTGTGACAACGCCGCGCCGGGAGTGGAAGCGCCGCGTCCCCATGGAGGGTGTCGCAAAAGGGTTTGTGGGAGCGCACCCTGGGGCGCGAAGAACCTGGCACCGTGCTGGAGTCCGGGGCCTTCGCGGCCCAGGGTCCGCTCCCACAGGTGCCAGAAGACCCTTTTGCGACACCCTCCATGGCGCGGGGATCATCGCTCGGGGCCGATGGCCCGCCAGGGGATGTCCCCGCGCCACTGGACCCCCGGCCACCGGATCTTTCCCACGCCCTCGTAGGCCCGGTCCCGGGCGGCGGCCATGGTCTCGCCCAGGGCCGTGACGCAGAGCACCCGTCCGCCGGCGGTGACGGTCTCGCCGTCCCGGTCCGTTGTGCCGGCATGGAACACCTTGCAGTCAGGTCCGGCGGCCTCGTTGAGGCCGCCGATGGCATCGCCCTTGCGGTAGCTTCCGGGATAGCCCTCGGCGGCCATGACCACGCCCACCGCCGGGCGCGGGTCCCAGTGGATGGCGGCCTCGTCCAGCCGGCCGTCCAGAGCCGCCAGGCAGAGCTCGGCCAGGTCCGAACGCAGGCGCATCATGATCGGCTGGGTTTCCGGGTCCCCGAAACGGCAGTTGAACTCGATCACCCGGGGCGAGCCGTCGGCAAGCACCATGAGTCCGGCGTAGAGAAAGCCGGTATAGGGATGTCCTTCCCGGGCCATGCCCCGGACCGTGGGCTCGATGATCTCGGCCATGACGCGGCGGTGCACCGCCTCCGTGACCACCGGCGCCGGCGAGCAGGCCCCCATGCCTCCGGTGTTGGGGCCGCTGTCGCCATCGCCGATGCGCTTGTAATCCTGGCTGGTGGCCATGGGGAGGACATGTTCGCCATCGACCATGACGATGAAGCTCGCCTCCTCGCCGTCCAGGAACTCCTCGATGACCACCCGGTGGCCGGCCTCGCCGAAGCGGTTGGCCGAGAGCATGTCCCGGATGGCTTCCTCGGCCTGCTCCAGGGTGGTGGCAACGATCACGCCCTTGCCCGCGGCCAGGCCGTCGGCCTTGATCACGATGGGCGCCCCTTGCTCGCGCACATAGCGCAGAGCCGGCTCGGTCTCGGTGAAACTCTGGTAGGCGGCGGTGGGAATGTCGTGGCGGGCCAGGAAGTCCTTGGTGAAGGCCTTGGAGCCCTCCAGCTGCGCGGCGGCGGCATCGGGGCCGAAGCAACGCAGTCCCGCCCGGCGGAAATGGTCCACCACTCCGGCCACCAGTGGCGCCTCGGGCCCGACAATGGTCAGATCGATCTCTGTGCGGCGGGCGAAGTCCGTGAGCGCCTCGGCGTCCATCGGGTCCAGGGCCAGGTTCTCCACGCCGGGCTCCCGGGCGGTGCCGGCGTTGCCCGGGGCCACATAGACCCGCTCGACCTGCTGGCCCCGGGCGACCTTCCAGGCCAGGGCATGTTCACGGCCGCCTCCTCCAATGATCAGTACCTTCATGATCAGCCTCCGGGCATGATGGCTCGGTTCAGTGTCGGAAGTGGCGCATGCCGGTGAAGACCATCGCCAGGTCGTGTTCGTCCGCCGCGGCGATGACCTCGTCGTCACGCATGGAGCCGCCGGGTTGTATCACGCAGCGGATGCCGGCCGCGGCGGCGTTGTCGATGCCGTCGCGAAAGGGAAAGAACGCATCGGAGGCCATCACCGAGCCGGGCACTTCCAGGCCGGCCTGTTCGGCCTTGATCCCGGCAATGCGCGCGGAGTTGACCCGGCTCATCTGCCCGGCGCCCACGCCGATGGTGCGCTGATCCCGCGCGTAGACGATGGCGTTGGATTTCACGAATTTCGCCACTCGCCAGCAAAAGAGCAGATCCCGCAGTTCCTGCTGCGAGGGGGGCCGGCGGGTGACCACCTTCAGGTCCGGCTCCTCCACCATGCCCAGATCCCGCTGCTGCACCAGCAGGCCACCGGTGACCCGCTTGTAGTCCAGTCCCGGCTCCGGCGCTTCCAGCTCGCCGCAGACCAGCAGGCGTACATTCTTCTTTCTGGCCACGGCCTCGCGGGCGCCTTCATCGGCCGAGGGGGCGACAATTACTTCCACGAACTGGCGGTCCACGATGGCCGCGGCGGTGCTGCCATCCAGCTGCCGGTTGAAGGCGATGATGCCGCCGAACGCGGATTCCGGGTCCGTGGTGAACGCCTTCTCGTAGGCAGCGGAAAGATCCGCGGCCACGGCCACGCCGCAGGGGTTGGCGTGCTTGACGATCACACAGGCCGGTTCGTCGAACTGGCGCACACACTCCAGCGCCGCGTCGGTATCGGCAATGTTGTTGAACGACAGGGCCTTGCCCTGAAGCTGTTCGGCGGCGGCAATCCCCTGGCCGGCGCCGGCTTCCACATAGAAGGCCGCCTCCTGATGAGGGTTCTCGCCGTAGCGCATGTCCTGGCGCTTGGTGAAATTCAGGTTCAGGGTGCGGGGGAACTGTTCATTGCCGTTGCCGGTAATGCGGCCAAAGTAGTTGGCAATGGCGCTGTCGTAAGCGGCAGTTTGCTCCCATGCACGCACGGCCAGGTCCAGGCGCAGCGCCTCGCTGAGGCAGCGCTCGCCGGCGAGTTCCTCGAGTACACGCGGGTAGTCTTCCACCCGGGTGACAATGCCTACCGAGGCATGGTTCTTGGCGGCGGCCCGGACCATGGCGGGCCCGCCGATGTCCACGTTCTCGATGGCTTCGTCCAGCGTGCAGTCTTCGCGGGCCACGGTCTGCTCGAAGGGATAGAGGTTGACCACCACCAGGTCGATGGGGGCGATGCCGTGCTCCTGCATGACGGCATCGTCCTGGCCGCGGCGGCCGAGAATGCCGCCATGGATGCGTGGATGCAGGGTCTTGACTCGGCCGTCCATCATTTCCGGGAAACCGGTATGCTCGGAGACCTCCTTTACGGCGATGCCTGCCTGCTCCAGCGCCCGGAAGGTGCCTCCCGTGGAAAGCAGCTCAATGCCCATTTCTTCCAGTGCCCGGGCAAAGTCCACCAGGCCCGTCTTGTCCGATACGCTGATCAGGGCGCGTTCTACTGCCTTGCTCATCTGTGATTGTCCTTTCGGGGAAACAAAAAAGGGCAGTGGAGAACTGCCCTTTGCCGGATGCGGCCTGCGTTCAGAGCAGGCCGTACTGCTTGAGTTTCTTGCGCAATGTACCCCGATTGAGGCCCAGGATCTCGGCAGCCTGTGTCTGGTTGCCCCGGGTATGCTCGAGCACCTTCTCCAGCAGGGGTATCTCGATCTCGGCAAGTACTACCTGATAGAGGTCCTGGACGCTTTCTCCTTCCAGGTTGGCAAAGTATTCGGTCAGCGACCGTCGTACACAGTTGCGAAGGGTATCCTGCGCTTCCGGCTGTGCCAGTCTGAGAAGGGGTTGCGCGTCTTCGGCGGTGGTTGTCTCTGAAATTGTCCGTGCGGCTGTACTGGTCATGCGGCCCTTGCTCCATGTTTTTCCCTGCGTTCGTCCACGGCGGCCTGTACCGAGGCGCTGCCGTAACGATTGCTCCCGAAATGATTGTCCACGGCATCAAGTGCGTGAAAGAACTGCCCGATGGCGCGCCGTTGTGCCCCGGCGTCATCCAGTCGGTTGAATTCACGTCGGAAATCCTCGCCCCCCTTCAGGACCCCGACATACCAGCCAAGGTGCTTGCGGGCGATGCGCACACCGGCGGCTGTTCCGTAGAGCCTGTGCAGTGCCGCAAGGTGCTCCTGCACCAGCTCCTGCATCTCCGCCACTCCGGGTGGCGGGGGCAGCCGGCCGTGTCGGAGATAATGTTCCGTGTCACGAAAAATCCACGGATTCCCCCGGGCGGCGCGGCCGAACATGATACCACTGGCCCGGGTAGTTTCCAGTACCTGGCGGGCCTTTTCAGGAGAATCAATATCTCCGTTGGCCCAGACCGGAATGTCAACCGTTTCCACCACACGGGCAATGGTTTCGTACTCCACCGTGGGCGCGAAACGGCAACTGCGGGTGCGCCCGTGCACCGCCAGGGCCCGGACTCCGCAGTCCTGTGCCATGCGGGCGATCTCCGGGGCGTTTCGCTGGTGCGGAACGGGGCCGGTACGGATCTTGAGTGTGACCGGCACGTCCACCGCGGCGACAACCGCTTCCAGGATCCGACGGACCAGTGCCGGCTCGGCTAGCAGCGCGGAGCCGGCGGCTTTCCTGCACACCTTCTTCGCCGGGCAGCCCATGTTGATGTCGATGATCTGTGCGCCCAGCTCCACATTCCGCCGGGCCGCCTCCGCCATGGCCTCGGGCTCGGCACCGGCGATCTGCACGGCGACCGGGCCGGGTTCATCCCCGTGGGGCAGGCGTGTGCGGCTCTTGCGGGTATGCCACAGGCGGGTATCCGAGGTCACCATTTCGGAGACCAGCAGGCTCGCGCCCAGACGCCTGCAAAGGCGCCGGAACGGCTGGTCGGTAACACCGGCCATGGGGGCAAGTGCCAGGTTGCCGGCAAGCCTGTGGGGTCCGATATGCATGGGAACCTCATCCCGTGGTCGAGCGCCTGGGCCGCCTGGTTCGACGGGGGCAACTATCTTACGAGCGGAACGTGGAAGGTTGGAAGCGGTTTTTCCTGCCAGAGGGGGAACGGCTTGTCGGAGAGCGACAGTGTCGGGGAATCCGTTGCGCTAAGCACTTGATTTACTGTGTCCGGACCAGTCGGAGTGCATGAGCAAGCCTGGCGCTCAATGACAAGCGCCTCGCGCGATGATCGCGGGGGGGGCTACTGGCCCCGGGCCCCGAAGGACCCGCCCCTTTGCGTCCCTGGCGCGATGCATCAGGGTTTCGATTTCTCGCGCAAAGAACGCAAAGCACGCCAAGGGGAGCTATTGCCCGGGCTCCGGAGGTGCCCGCCCCTTTGCGCACTTGGCGCCCTTGGCGCGATGCATCAGGGTTTTGATTTCTCGCGCAAAGACCGCGAGGCACGCCAGGAGGGTGGGTTGGCTCCACGGCGGCAGACCAGGCGAAGTGCATGGCGTTTGGTGAACTATCCGGGCCAGCGCCGTTTGCTTTCAGGATGCGTCCCGGGGCGCCGGGTGCAGTCGCATGCGGTAGTTCACCGCTTCCGCGCCCGGGTCCATGATTTCAAAGGAGATTCGTACTGGTGTATCCCGGGGCATGGTGTCCAGCTCACGCAATTCGCCCTGCAGGTATTCGTCGGGAAGGAACCGGCGACTGGCCACCGAGCCTCCTTCCAGTGCGGTAAATTCCAGTTCCAGCATGGGGAAAGGCTGCTCGTAGGCTGCCTCGTTGAACAGGATTGCATCCACCACGAGCGCGTCTTCCACCCGGGGGTGTGAACGTACGACAAGATTGGCGCCTCGCAGTGCCTGCACATTGGACCGATTGGGCAGCTGACAGCCGGCCAGGTCACACACGCCCGCGTAGAAGGGCCGCCACTGGGGTGTGCGGGCCAGTTCATTGAAATTGAAGACCAGATACTGGGTCGCCAGTACCACCACTGCCCCAAGGGACAGCAGGGACCATTTCACCACAGCGGTGGATTCCCGCTGGCCGGTTGCCATCGCCTTGACGGGTCGGGGTTGCGACCTGGCGGGATATTCCGGCATCTCGATTTCGGAGAAGTCGTCGTCGGCCTCATCGAAGAGTCCCAGGGGCTCTTCACGGGGTTCCTCCGGCGATTCGGGAGTCTCGTCCGAATCCGCTTCGCTGAACAGGGCGGACAGTTCCTCGTCACCACCGAAAGCATCCTCCTCGGCTTCCGGCGGGGGCGTTCCAGCGTCGTGGTCCCGTTTCGTGGTCGGCTCCCCGTCGTCGCCGAGCTCCTCGAGGAGGGCTTCCGCCCAGCTTTCGTCGGCGTTCGCGGAGAGATTGTCCTGTCCGGCTCCGGCCATGTCCGAGAAGGTTTCGCCGCCCAGGCCCCCCGAGTCGTCATC
>SLJS01000378.1 GCA_007135015.1 Alcanivorax sp.
CCCTCCCCCTCACGGGGGAGGGAGCTTCCTTTTTCGGTCGTCGAGGGTTTTTACGACACCCTCGCCAGGGGAGAGGGGCTTTAAACAACAAGCAACCCCTCGCAATGAGACAGGGGCTCCTTCTTCCCCTCGCTCTCGTATTCCGGAGCGAACCAAGTATCCTTTCTTGCCCCTTGCCCCTTGCCCCTTGCCCCTTGCCCCTTCGGGGCGCCCCCGACTGTACAGCTTTTCACCATACGGCGATTATTGGCTCTCGGTGCATGGACGCTGGTGCGCAATAGGGCATAAGATTGCCCCTGTTTTCAGCCATCAAGCAGGGTAGCGTTCATGACAGACTCCAATTCTCCCCTTTTCGTGCCGCCGCGGATGGAAGAGGGTGGCGGCACAGATCCCCACAATACCGGTCTGATTCCGATGGTGATCGAGCAGACCTCGCGGGGAGAGCGCTCCTTCGATATCTATTCCCGGCTGCTCAAGGAACGGGTGATTTTCATGGTGGGGCCCGTGGAAGACCAGATGGCCAACCTGATCGTCGCCCAGATCCTCTTTCTGGAGTCGGAGAACCCGGACAAGGACATCCACTTCTATATCAACAGCCCGGGCGGCTCCGTAAGCGCCGGCATGTCAATCTATGACACCATGCAGTTCGTCAAGCCGGATATCTCCACAATGTGTGTCGGCCAGGCGGCCAGTATGGGCGCCTTTCTGCTGGCTGCCGGTGCCCAGGGCAAGCGCTTTGCGCTGCCCAACTCCAGAGTGATGATCCACCAGCCGCTGGGCGGCTTCCAGGGCCAGGCCTCGGATATCGAGATCCATGCCCGCGAGATTCTCAAGGTCAAGGACCAGCTCAACCGGCTGCTTGCCCACCACACCGGCCAGCCGCTGGAGCAGGTGGAGAAGGACACTGACCGGGACAATTTCCTGGATGCCTCCGAGGCGAAGGAATACGGTCTGATCGACCAGGTGCTCGGTTCGCGCTCCGCAGCCCCGGTGGCCGAGTAGCGCGGGACCCGGCCGGTTCGTAAAGCTTTGTACAGCCTGAGTAAAAAGTGACCGGGCGGGGCTCCGCCGGGGGCGGGCGGGCTTGAAAAAGGCCCCGGATACCTGCATCTTGGGTTATACGGGCAGTTTCAGAGGCGATTTTGATGAGTGACCACACTGGCGGTAAGGGTGAAGACGGCAAGCTGCTGTACTGCTCCTTCTGCGGCAAGAGCCAGCACGAGGTCCGCAAACTGATTGCGGGACCCTCGGTATTTATTTGTGACGAATGTGTGGACCTCTGCAATGACATCATTCGCGAGGAAGTCCAGGACGATGATGCGACGCAGACTGCATCCGAGCGGCTTCCGCGCCCGGATGAGATCAAGGATGCGCTGGGTGACTATGTAATCGGTCAGGATCAGGCCAAGAAGGTCCTGTCCGTGGCGGTCTACAACCACTACAAGCGCCTGCGCGCCGAGCCGCCGGCCAAGGGCCAGGACGAGGTGGAGCTCAACAAGAGCAATATCCTGCTGATCGGGCCCACCGGCTCCGGCAAGACGCTGCTGGCCGAGACACTGGCACGCCTGCTGAATGTTCCTTTCACCATCGCCGACGCCACCACGCTTACCGAAGCGGGCTATGTGGGCGAGGATGTGGAGAACATCATCCAGAAGCTGCTCCAGAAATGCGACTACGATGTGGAGCGCGCCCAGATGGGCATCGTCTACATTGATGAGATCGACAAGATCTCGCGCAAGTCGGATAACCCGTCCATTACCCGGGATGTCTCCGGCGAGGGCGTGCAGCAGGCCCTGCTGAAGCTGATCGAGGGGACCGTTGCCTCGGTGCCGCCGCAGGGCGGACGCAAGCATCCGCAGCAGGAGTTCCTGCAGGTGGATACCTCCAACATGCTGTTCATTTGTGGCGGCGCCTTCGCGGGCCTGGAGCGTATTATTCGCGAACGCTCCGAGAAGGGCGGCATCGGCTTTTCCGCGGAAGTGAAGGGCAAGGACGATATCCGCGATCTGGGCGAGACCCTGGCCGACGTGGCCCCGGAAGACCTGATCAAATTCGGTCTGATTCCGGAGTTCATTGGCCGGCTTCCGGTCATCGCCACGCTCAACGAGCTCACCGAGGACGCGCTGGTCCAGATTCTTACCGAGCCACGCAATGCGTTGACCAAGCAGTACTCGCGCCTTTTCGACATGGAAGGCGTGGAGCTGGACTTTCGCGAGGATGCCCTGCGGGCCGTCGCCCACAAGGCCATGGAGCGCAAGACCGGTGCCCGGGGACTGCGTTCCATCCTTGAAGGCATCCTGCTCGACACCATGTATGACGTGCCTTCCCTGGAAGGCGTCGCCAAGGTGGTGATCGATGCGTCCACCATCAAGGGCGAGTCCGAACCGCTGCTGATCTACGAGCGCAGCGACCAGCCATCATCGAGAGCGGCCCCGGAATGATCCCGGGCCGCTGAATTGCGAGGCAAGCCGTGTTGAAGGATATTCCGTTACTGCCACTGCGTGATGTAGTGGTCTACCCCCATATGGTCATCCCCCTTTTCGTTGGGCGGCCCAGGTCGATCCGGGCCCTGGAAGTGGCCATGGCCAACGACAAGCGGATTCTGCTGGTGGCCCAGCGAAACGCTTCCGACGACGAGCCCACCGACAAGGACCTCTACCGCGTGGGCACGGTGGCCACCATCCTGCAGATGCTTCGCCTGCCCGATGGCACCGTCAAGGTACTGGTCGAGGGCGGAAACCGCGCGCACCTGGTGCAGGCGGAATTCGGCGAGGAATGCATCGTTGCCGACGCCCGCGACCTGGGCGAGCGTCTGCCGGAGGAGAACGAAGCCGAGGCGCTGTCCAAGTCCCTGCTGAGTCAGTTCGAACAGTACGTGAAGATGTCGAAGAAGGTGGCACCGGAGATCGTCAACTCGGTGTCCTCCATTGACGAGCTCAGCCGCCTGGCCGATACCATTGCCGCCCACCTGCAGCTCAAGCTCGAAGAGAAGCAGGAAGTGCTGGAAATGGCCGACGCCCGTGAGCGGGTGGAGCATCTGATCGCGCTGATGGAGTCCGAGATCGACATTCTCAATGTCGAGAAGCGGATTCGCGGGCGTGTGAAGAAGCAGATGGAGAAAAGCCAGCGCGAGTACTATCTCAATGAACAGATGAAGGCCATCCAGAAGGAACTGGGGGACCTGGACGATGCCGGCAACGAGCTCGAGGAGCTGGAGAAGAAGATCGACAAGTCGGGCATGCACAAGGAAGCCAAGGAAAAGGCCCGCAACGAGCTCAACAAGCTGCGCATGATGTCGCCCATGTCCGCCGAGGCCACGGTGGTGCGCAGTTATCTCGACTGGATGGTGGGCGTGCCCTGGAAAAAGCGCACGCGCGTGCGCCATGACATCAAGCTCGCCCAGCAGATCCTGGACGAGGATCATTACGGGCTGGAAGAGGTCAAGGAGCGGATCCTGGAGTTCCTGGCCGTGCAGAACCGGGTCGGCAAGGTCAAGGGCCCCATTCTCTGTCTGGTGGGCCCGCCAGGTGTGGGCAAGACCTCACTGGGTCAGTCCGTGGCCCGGGCCACCAACCGCAAGTTCGTTCGCATGGCACTTGGCGGTGTGCGGGACGAGGCCGAGATTCGCGGTCACCGGCGCACCTATATCGGCTCCATGCCGGGCAAGGTAATGCAGAAGCTTTCCCGGGTGGGTGTCCGCAACCCCCTGTTTTTGCTCGATGAAGTGGACAAGATGGGCATGGACATGCGCGGGGACCCGTCCTCGGCACTGCTGGAGGTGCTTGATCCCGAGCAGAACCATACCTTCAACGACCATTACCTCGAGGTGGAGTACAACCTTTCCGAGGTGCTGTTCATCTGCACCTCCAATTCCATGAACATCCCGGCGCCGCTGCTCGATCGCATGGAAGTGATCCGCATCCCGGGTTATACCGAGGACGAGAAAGTCAACATCGCGGCCCAGTACCTGATTCCGAAGACCGTCAAGAGCACCGGGTTGAAGGAAGGTGAGATCAGCTTCCGCGAGGAAAGCCTGCGCGACATCATCCGCCATTATACCCGTGAATCCGGCGTGCGCTCGCTGGAGCGCGAGATCAACAAGGTCTGCCGCAAGGTGGTCAAGGAGCACCTCCAGGACGACACGGAGGAGCCGGTGGAGATCACCCCGGAACTCGTGGAGCATTATCTGGGCGTGCGCCGTTATACGTTCGGGCGCGCCGAGGAAGAGGATCAGGTGGGACAGGTCACGGGTCTGGCCTGGACGTCGGTTGGCGGCGAGCTGCTTACCATCGAGGGCGTTTCCACGCCCGGCAAGGGCCGTGTGAAAAGCACGGGCAGCCTGGGCGATGTGATGCAGGAGTCCATTCAGGCGGCCTATACGGTGGTCAAGAGCCGCTCCGCGGCCCTGGGTATCCGGAGGCGGTTCCTGGAGGGCAATGACTTCCATATCCATGTGCCGGAAGGTGCCACGCCCAAGGATGGTCCCAGCGCGGGGGTTGCCATGTGCACTGCGCTGGTGTCCGTGCTGACCGGAATTCCGGTACGTGCCGATGTGGCCATGACCGGCGAAATCACCCTGCGCGGCCAGGTGCTTTCCATCGGCGGGCTCAAGGAAAAGCTGCTTGCGGCACATCGCGGCGGCATCAAGACGGTGCTGATTCCCGAGGAAAACAAGAGGGATCTCAAGGAGATACCCGATAACATCAAGGAGGCCCTGGATATCAGGCCGGTCAAGTGGATTGACGAGGTGCTCGAGGTTGCCCTGCGGCACATGCCCACTCCCCTGAGTGAGCAGGAAGTCGAAGAGGACATGGCGGGCACCGACTCCCAGAAG
>SLJS01000058.1 GCA_007135015.1 Alcanivorax sp.
ATGCGCTCTTCAGGGGATTCGGGCCGTTTCAACCTGGCGCAATGACGCTCGACCCGCTCACAGCGCCCGGCCAGGCCGCTGTCGTTGGCAATCTGGATATTGAGCCCGGGCCGGGCGTTGAGTTCCAGCATCATGGGCCCGTGGTCCCGGTCCAGCACCAGGTCCACGCCCAGGTAGCCGAGCCCGGTGAGTTCATGGCAGCTGGCGGCCATGCTCATGAACTCTTCCCATTGCGGCAGGGTGACTCCGTCCACCGGGTGCATGGTATCCGGATGCCTGCTCACACGCCGGTTGTGCCAGGTGGCTCCGCGGGTGACGCCCGTGGCCAGATCCACCCCCACGCCAATGGCCCCCTGGTGAAGGTTGGCCTTGCCACCGGACTCGCGGGTGGGAAGGCGCAGCATGGCCATCACCGGGTAGCCGCAGAGGACAATCAGACGGATGTCGGGCACGCCTGCGAAGCTGATGGCGCCGAAGACCTCATCCGGCCGGACCCGGTACTCCACCACCGCGCGGTCGCGGTGGCCACCCAGCGAATAGATTCCGGAGAGAATGCCGGACAGGTGAAAACCCAGATCCTCGTCGCTGAGCATTCGCCCCGAGGTGGTGCGGTAAAAGCCTTCGAATCGATCGGTGACCACCACGATTCCGTCCCCGCCGGCGCCCTGGGCGGGCTTGATGACAAAGTCCCGCCTTTCACCCAGGGCCTCCCCCAGCCGGGAAATGCCCTTTTCGCTTTCCACCACCGCATAGAGCTCGGGCACGCGAATGCCCGCATCCAGACCGCGCTCCTTGCTGATCAGCTTGTCGTCGACCATCGGGTAGTTGGCACGGCGGTTGTAACGCAGCACATAGTCGGTATTGCGCTGGTTGATACCCATGACGCCACGCCGACGCAATGTCCGCCAGGTGCGCCAGAACATCAGCCCTGCCTCCTGGCCAGATCCCGGAACCGCAGCAGCTCGCTGAGACGGTAACCGCGATAGTGGCCCATCCAGAGCATGATGCCCGCCAGCACCAGCAATATGCCCGGGAAAGTGAAGACGAAATACTGCAGGGCCGGGCGGGTCATCAGCCAGTAGCCCAGCACCGCGGCGAACAGGGTACCGGCGCCGGCCTTCATTGCATGGTTGCCGCCACGCTCTTCCCAGACGATGGACAGGCGTTCGATCACCATGGTCAGGATGACCATGGGAAACAGCGCCACCGACAGCCCGCGCTCCAGGCCCAGCTTGTGCCCCACCAGGCTCACCAGCGCCATGGTGATGACCACGAAGGTCAGCACCACCGAAAGCCGGGACAGTAGCTGCAGATGCAGATGCTCCAGCCAGGCACGCAGGCTCAGTCCCAGCACCGTGATGCCGGTAAACAGGACAATGCCCCAGAGCAGCTGGGTCTCGCGGAAAGCCAGTGCCACCAGAATGGGTGCGAAGGTGCCCAGAGTCTCGATGCCCACCAGGTTGCGGAGCACCAGGATCAGCAATACCCCCAACGGAATCATCAGCACGATCCGGTAAAGTTCCTGGGTGGCCAGCGGCAGCTCGTAGAGCGAGAAATCAAGCAGTGTGCGCGCCCGAAGCTCCGGCGAGCGCTGGGCCAGCTCCAGGGCGTTGACCTCGCTCTGGCGGACGCTGAATGACACCTGGGCCCGGTTTCCGCCACGCACCTCCACCAGCGGCTCCGTGCCTGTCCACCAGACGATATGATTCTCGGGCAGGCTCCGGACCCCGTCTTGCGGATTGAAATAGATCCATCCATCACCGTTGAAACTGCGCATCCAGAGCTCGGGCTTCTGGTCTCGCACGGGCGTCAGCCTCAGGGTATGCACCTGTTCGGCGGGGATATGGGCCACACCCAGCAGCAGCTCAATCACCCGGGCACGACTGGCCTCGGAATCATCCCCGTCCAGCAGCAGCCGCACATTGTCATCGCCGGTGTCCCGAACCATGCGCACGGTTTCGCTGATAAAGGTTTCCACATCCGCCGAGCGCTGTCGGATGGTCTCCAGCAGGGCGCTGGCGGCCACCTGCTCGGCGCCGTCCAGCGCCGGACGGGGACGGAAGGGCAGATCGGGAGCCTGCGGGGCCCGGTCGCCGAAACGGCGTGACAGCATCTTGCGGTAATACAGCACCTGCTCACCGCTGGCCCGGCGCGCGGACCAGTCCACCTGGCGGTTGCGCTCGGTCTCGGAAACGCTGAAACCGTATCCCCGGCCCACGAAGCTTTCATTCAGCACCGTATAGCCCGGCGTTTTCGGCGGGATAAACAGTCGGGCGCGCACCGGCCTGTCCCCCTCGGCCTGGAAACTCAGCCGTGCGTCCACCACCCAGACCTGATCGGTCTCCTGCTCCACCAGCGGCAGCTCAAGCACCACCACCTGGTAGAAAACGCCGGCACCACCGAGACCGATGAGTGCCAGCGACAACAACAGGACATGGAGGCGGACTCCGCGGATCATGTCTGTCCGTCCCCGCCGTCCTCTCCTTTATCGCCTTGATCGCGCCCACTGTCCTCGTCCTGCTCATCCCCGGCGTTATCGCCTTCTTCGGCTTCTTCGTCTTCGACGACAGGCGGGTCCTCGGCATCCTTCATGCATACCGGCTCGCCGGCGACCTTGTCCTCGCGCGGGTCGAGCAGCACATTCATGGTCCTGAGCGCGTCCGCACCCACCAGCAGCGGATAGCTGAAATCCCTGCGGTCAGTGAGATTGACCCGGACCTCATCCATGCGGTGGCCAATGCAGAGCGTGAGTTTGACGATGGGGCGGCGACTGTAGCCCTTGTCGTCCTCGTCGCGGTCCTCCGCGCGCCGGCGAATGCGGACCCAGGAGTCCACCGGCAGCTCCAGTGGCAGATCGAGCTCCTCTTCCACGCCCAGGCGAAAACGGACCCATTCCTCACCATCACGATCGAAGAATTCCGTATCGTAGGCGCTGAGTGAGGCGCTGACCGCGCCGGTATCCAGCTTTGCCGGCATGTCCACGCCCAGCTCCATGATCCCGGCCCGTTCGGAGAGGCCGTATACCACCCGCGCATCCGGGTTGGCGGCGGCCGTTGCTGCCGCCAGCGCCACAATCGCTGGAACCACGAATAACAGTTTTCTCATCGTATCCTGACTACCTGCCCGGGGCTTCAGGGGAGAAACCCGGTCCATTTCACCGGCGATTGATCGGTTCCGGCACGCAGGACCGATGCTACCGTCCGGGGCGCCCGGGTGCACTCGCCAGCCCGGATATTGCACCCAATGCCATGTTCCACAGATGGCCATCGTCAGGCGAGCTCGCGACTGAAACCGGAGCGGGAACCACGCTTGAAGGGGTCCATGCGCCTGACGGCGCCCGGACCAGGCCAAGTGCACGGCATCTGGCGCAATATCCGGGCCAGGGACACGCAAACCCGGGCGCGGCGATTATGACTGGCTCCGGCGGGCCTGTCCTTGCACCGGTTCACGCTGTTCGGGCTCTGCGGCCCGCCCCGGAGCCGCCCGGAACCCGGAGGGCCACAGGCGCCGGCCGGGGCCCATCATGCACGGGAATCACACAAGAGCCCCGGATGCAGCTATAATGCGCGCCCTCTTGAGCCCCACCCGGAGTTTTCCGTGATCGAGCAACTGCGCAATATCGCCATCGTGGCCCACGTGGACCATGGCAAGACCACCCTGGTGGACAAGCTCCTCCAGCAATCGGGCACGCTGGGCGAGCGTCCCGGCGAGGTCGAGCGGGTCATGGACTCCAATGAGCTCGAACAGGAGCGTGGCATCACCATCCTGTCGAAGAACACGGCCCTGCGCTGGAACGACTACCGCATCAATATCGTCGACACCCCCGGCCACGCGGATTTCGGCGGCGAGGTCGAGCGCGTACTGTCGATGGTGGACTCGGTGCTGCTGCTGGTGGACGCGGTGGACGGACCCATGCCGCAGACCCGGTTTGTCACCCGCAAGGCCTTCGAGCAGGGGCTGCACCCGATTCTGGTGATCAACAAGATCGACCGGCCTGGAGCCGACCCCGACCGCGCCCTCAACCGTGTCTTCGACCTGTTCGACAACCTGGGCGCCACCGACGAGCAGCTGGACTTTCCCGTCATCTATGCCTCGGCGCTCAACGGCGTCTCCGGTGACAGCCCGGAAGAAATGGAAGAGAGCATGGAGCCGCTGTTCCGTGCCATCATCGAGCACGTGCCAGCTCCGGATGTGGACCCGGAAGGCCCCTTCCAGATGCAGATTTCCTCGCTGGACTATTCCAGCTATGTGGGGGTAATCGGAATCGGCCGGATCAAGCGAGGAAAGGTAAAGACCAATACGCCGGTGAAAATCATCGGCCGTGACCAGAAGGTCCGCAACGGCCGACTCATGAGCATCATGGGCTACCATGGCCTGGAGCGACAGGAAGTACCCGAAGCCGGCGCCGGCGATATCGTCTGTGTCACCGGCATGGACCCGCTCAACATTTCCGACACGCTTTGCGACCCCGGCAACGTGGAGGCCCTGCCGGCGCTCACCGTGGACGAGCCCACCGTCAGCATGACCTTTCACGTCAACACCAGCCCCTTTGCCGGCCAGGACGGCAAGTTCGTCACTTCCCGGAATATCCGCGAGCGCCTGGACGAGGAACTCAAGCACAATGTGGCGCTGCGCGTGGAAGACACCGACAGCCCCGACCGCTTCCGTGTTTCCGGTCGCGGAGAGCTGCACCTGTCGGTGCTCATCGAAAACATGCGCCGCCAGGGCTACGAACTGGCCGTGGGTCGCCCGGAAGTGATCGTGCGCGAAGTTGACGGCCAGAAGCAGGAGCCCTACGAGCAACTGGTACTGGATGTGGAAGAGCAGCACCAGGGCGCGATCATGGAACAGCTCGGCCTGCGCAAGGGCGAACTGCAGGACATGCAGCCTGACGGGCGCGGCCGTGTGCGGCTGGACTTCATTGCGCCCTCGCGAGGGCTGATC
The DNA here is from genome assembly GCA_007135015.1 of Alcanivorax sp. GTDB lineage: Bacteria > Pseudomonadota > Gammaproteobacteria > Pseudomonadales > Alcanivoracaceae > SLJS01. The sequence goes on from SLJS01000058.1 coordinate 4,945, forward strand.
GGCTTTCGCTCGGAGTTCATGACGCTGACATCAGGCACAGGCATTTTCACGTCCATCTTTTCCCACTACGGAAAATACAACCCCGAAGAAGTAAGCTACCGCAATAACGGGGTCCTCATTTCCAACGTCAGCGGGAAGACCCTGGCCTTTTCGCTGTTCAACCTGCAGGGGCGTGGTCGGCTGTTCATCGAACCCAATGTGGATGTCTATGAAGGCCAGCTGATCGGCATTCACTCCCGCGGCAACGACCTCGTGGTCAACCCCACCAAGGGCAAGCAGCTCACCAACGTCCGGGCCGCCGGCACCGACGAAAACATTGTGCTCACACCGCCCATTCGCATGTCCCTGGAGCAGGCACTGGATTTCATCGAGGACGATGAACTGGTGGAGGTCACCCCGCATCACATCCGCCTGCGCAAGAAACTGCTTACCGAATCGGAGCGCAAACGCGCCGCCCGGCAGTAGCTACAGACCGCCCGGAAAATCCAGCTGCTTCCAGGCCTCATAGAGAATCAGGGTAGCGGCATTGGCAAGATTGAGACTGCGGCTTTCCGGGCGCATGGGGATGCGAAGTCGCTGCTCCGGCGGCAGCGATGCCAGCACCGACTCGGGCAGGCCGCGGGTTTCCGGGCCCAGCAGCAACACATCCTCGTCCGCGAAGCGGGCATCGCAGTAACGCTGCCGGCCACGGGTGGAAAGCGCGAAGAGTCGCCGTGCGCCCATGGCCTCCAGAAAGGCACCATAATCCCGGTGGCGCTCCACATGCGCCAACTGCCGATAATCGAGCCCGGCGCGACGCAATCGCGTGGCGTCCATGGAAAAGCCCAGCGGCTCGATCAAATGCAGCCGCGCACCGGTATTCGCGGCAAGCCGCATGAGGTTGCCGGTGTTGGGCGGGATTTCCGGTTCGTAGAGTGCGATATGAAGCATGGGGGGAATATAGCGGCCTGACGGCCGCGTGGCGAGAGGCGAGAGGAATACAGTGGTCGGCGGTCAGTTATCAGTGGTCAGACCGTCTTCTTCCGACCACTGACCGCTGGCCACCGACCAGTTCTTTACCGATTCCGGCCGTAGCGGTCGTGGCTGGAGACCCATTCGTCGGCCACGATGGCAGCGCTCAATGAAAGCTCTCCGCACAGGACCGTGGCGGCGATGATCTCCGCCAGCTTGTTCACCTTTCCCTTTCCGTAGCAGCCAAGCACTTCCAGGCATTCGCGCTGGGTGGCCAGGCCCGTTCCACCCCCGTATGTAGCAACAATGAGCGACGGAATGGTTACCGAGAAATAATAATCCCCATTGTCGCGCAACTCGCCATAGACATGTCCGGCGGAGGATTCGGCCACGTTGGCAACGTCCTGGCCGCAGGCGATGAAGATTGCTGTAATTCCGTTGGCGAAGTGCGAGCCGTTGTTGATGGAGCCGGACAAGAGGGCGCCCATGTTGCTCAGCTGGCGCTGGTAATGCAGCGCCTTGCCACTGGTGTTCATGATCCGGGGAATCAGCTCCCCCGGCAGAGTGATCTCGGCGACGACGCGCTTCCCACGCGTGTGCAGGGTGTTGAGGTGGGAGTGCTTCTTGTCGGTATCGAGATTTGCCGCCAGCGAAAAATGCCGCAGTCCGGGAACGCCCTGATCAATCAGCCACCGACAGGCTTCCCGCGTGGCCTTGCTGACCATGTTCTGCCCGGCGGCATCCCCGGTGGTGAAGTTGAAGCGCAGCCAGCGCATATTGCCCTGGGCATACTGCTCGATATCCCGCAGCCGCCCGCTGGAAGTGGTCGACTCCGCCGCGGCACGGATGCCTTCCATGTTCTCGCGAACCTGTTCGCCAAAGGCCCTTGCGTACCGGGCGTTTTCGAATACGAATACCGGCGCGCGCTGCATGGCGTCATCAAGCACGGTGGTGACAATGCTTCCCGCTTCCCGCGCCAGGCGCATGCCCCGGTTGTAACTGGCCACCAGGGTGCCTTCGGTGGTGGCCAGCGGCACATGAAAGTCGCCCCGCGCATGCTCGCCATCGATCCGGACCGGACCTGCGAAACCCAGGGGCACCTGCGCCACCCCGGAGAAGTTTTCGATATTGCCCGCCAGGGAAGCCGGATCCAGGGAATACTGGCCGATGTGCGAAAGCGATGCCCCGGTCCGGTCCGTCAGAAAGACACGGCGCCGCTGCGCCATTTCGCCGGTATGGTCATTGTCCCGGTCACGGGGCAGCCGGCTGTCCATGACTCGCTCCGCCCCCAGCCCTAGTGGGCGCCGCCGACACCCTGCTCACCGCCTTCCTGCTGCTTCTCGGCACGACGCCGACGGGCCTCCTGGTAGAGCGCCTCGAAGTTCATCGGCTGCAGGAGCAGCTGCGGGAAACTTCCCCGGTTGACCAGGTCCGAAACCGTCTCGCGGGCATAGGGGAACAGGGTCTGAGGGCAGTGCGAACCCAGCAGCCGCTCCAGCTCGTCGCCCTCGATGCCGGTAATGGAGAAGATGCCCGCCTGCTTGACCTCCACGAGATAGACGGTGGTTTCCTCTTCGGAGGCCGTAATCGTCAGCGTCAGCACCACCTCGTACTGGTCGCTCTCCTCGTTGATACGGCGGGCCTCGGAATTGAGCTGCACATTCACATGCGGATTGATCTGCTTGCGAAAGATGTCCGGGGCGCCGGGAACCTCGAAGGAAATATCCCGGGCATAGATACGCTGCAGCTGAAAGGTGCGCTTGGTTTCTTCCTCACTCATTTTTTTCTCCTGATGAAAATCGGTGCGGTCCGCGGGCCGGCGCCCGCCGCCGCGGCGCGAAACTGCGTCTCCCGCAGGGTACTCTCCCTGTCAGGAACGGGCCACCGGCAGGGTCTCCGCCCGCCAGGACTGTATTCCCCCGCGCAGGCGCCAGAGGTTCTCGAAGCCCTGCTGACGCAGCTGGCGCCCGGCGGCGGAGGAATGATTGCCCAGATTGCAGGCCATGACCAGCGGCCGATCCCCGTACTCCCTGAGCTCGCCAAGGTGCTCCGAAAGCCTGGAGTAGGGAATATTGACACTGCCCGGGATATGGCCCTGACGGAACTCGTCCTCCGGCCGTACATCCACCACCACGGCATCTTCGCGGTTGACCTTGTTGGTCACCTCCTGCGGACTCAGCGCGCGGCCTCCCCGGCGGGACTCGTGCATGAAGAACACCGCCCAGAGAATGAAGAAGGCGGAGACCAGCAGATAGTGTTCAACGATGAATCCGAGAAGGCGTTCCATGGGATGTCCGGACCGGCTGAGAATCGGTGGCCAAGTATAGGCAACGGCCGCGCTCATGGGAAACCCCGCCGACGGTTGCCCCGGTGCGTGCCCGCGCACGGGAAGCGGCCGGCACCGGATGATACAGTACGCCCTGTCACCACAGGGTACGCCCGGATATGAAGCGAGCATTCCTTTCTGCCGTGCTGCTGATCAGCCTGCCCGCCGCAGGCGAGCAGGTCTCGCCGGAGCAACTCGATGCGCTGCGCGAGCGCATCAGCACACTGGAGCAGGCACTGAGCGAGGACCTGGAGAGCCGGGACCGACTGCAGTCCGAGCTGCGGCGCACCGAGGTCCGCATCAGCGACCTCGCGTCCGAGGCCCGTGAACTACTGGCTCGCCGCGAACGGGCCCGTGAACAGCTCGAAGCGCTGGAAACCGAACAGGAACGGCTGGCCGAGGAACAGGGCACCCAGATCGACTGGCTCAGGCGCACCATCCGGGCCAGCTTCATGAGCGGCCGTGAGCCCCTGGCCAAATTGCTGCTCAGCCAGGAGGAACCCGACCGGGTGGCGCGCCTGCTGCGTTACCAGGAATACTTTCAGCGCGCCCGTCACGAGCGGCTGGAGGACATTCGCGAGGATCTGCAGCACCTGCACCGGGTGAGCCTGGAGGTCCGGGACGCGCGCGAGGAACTGGCCCGGCGCCACAATGCCGTGGCCGAGCGCCAGCGCCAGCTCGAGCAGGCGGGCAGGGAACGGGAGGAGGCGCTGGCCCGGGTGACACGCCGGCTCGGCGACCGCGAGGAGCGCCTGCGGCAGATGCGTGAGAACGAGGCCAGACTGCAGCAGCTGCTCGAGGATATGGATGAAGCGCTGGCGGATATTCCCGACGACCCCACGGGCAAGGCCTTCTCCGAGATGGCCGGAGAGCTCCCCTGGCCGGTATCCGGCGAGCGCAAGGTCGAATTCGGCAGCCGCCGGGAAGGCAGTGTGCGCTGGAACGGCGTGCTGCTGGAAGCGGACACGGGCGCGCCGGTGCAGGTGGTGCACTCCGGCCGGGTGGTGTTCGCGGACTGGCTGCGCGGCTACGGGTTGATGATCATAGTGGACCATGGCGACCGGTTCTTTACCATGTACGGGCACAACCGCAGCCTGCTGCGGGACGTGGGCGACTGGGTGCAGACCGGTGATGTGCTTGCGCTGGCGGGCAACTCCGGGGGCATGGACACCTCAGGTGTCTATTTCGAGATCCGGCGCGACGGCCAGCCGCAGGACCCCGACGGCTGGTGCAGCCGCCATGCTACAATGCCCTCGCTTGCGGGAAACTGAACAAGGCCGCCACGGAAGACCGCCAGGCGGTGCGCCCCGGCACGACAAGAGAGACCGATACATGAAACTGCTGTTCCTTCCCCTGCTGCTGTTGCTGCTCGGCGCCACGACACCGCTCAGGGCGGACGCGCCCGCGATGGAACTCCCCGCCGGACCGGAAGGCGATGTCCCCATCGAACAGCTGCGCCTCTTTGCTGAGGTCATGGAGCGCATCCGCGCGGCCTATGTGGAAGACGTGGATGATGCCACCCTGCTGGAAGCGGCCATCCGCGGAATGCTCCATGAACTGGACCCCCATTCCGCCTACCTGAGCCCGGAAGAGTTTGAGGATCTTCAGGTTTCCACGCGGGGCGAATTCGGTGGCGTCGGCATTGAAGTCACCATGGAAGACGGCCTGCTGAAGGTGGTGGCCCCGATCGACGACACGCCCGCCAGCAGGGCGGGAATGCGAGCCGGCGACCTGATTCTCCGAATCGATGATGAACTGGTCCGGGGCATGACCATGCAGGAGGCCGTGGGCAGCCTGCGGGGCGAGCGGGGCACGGAGGTTGAGCTGCAGGTGCTGCGCGAAGGGGCCGAAACGCCGAAAACCATTTCCCTGACTCGGGACCGGATCGAGATCCGCAGTGTTCGCAGCGACATGCCCGAACCCGGGCTGGGATATCTGCGCATCAGCCAGTTCCAGCGCGGCACCGGCGAGGAACTCAAAAGGCACCTGGCGGAATTGCAGGACCGGGGCGAACTACGGGGCCTGGTGCTGGATCTGCGCAACAATCCCGGCGGTACCCTGGAAGGCGCGGTGGACGTCGCGGAGCTGTTCCTCGACGGCGAACTGGTTGTCTACACCCAGGGGCGCGACGAGGGCTCCCGCGTGAACTATGACGCCTCACCCGGCAGGCAGGCCCCGGATATCCCGCTGGTGGTGCTGGTCAACAGCGGCTCCGCCTCCGCCTCGGAAATCGTCGCCGGCGCCCTCCAGGACCAGGGCGCGGCGATCATCATGGGCCGGCCCACCTTCGGCAAGGGCTCCGTGCAGACGGTTCTGCCGTTGCACCGGGAACGGGCGCTGAAGCTGACCACCGCCCGCTATTACACACCGTCCGGCCGATCCATCCAGGCCGAGGGCATCCGCCCCGATATCACCGTGGACGTGGCCCGCGTCGAGCTGGAACCACAGGCAAGGCAGCGTCGCGAGGCGGATCTGCCCCGGCATCTGCGAGGCGAACACCCTGCTCCGCCGGAAGCGGAAGACAAGGAGGTGCCTGAGTCACTGGCGGGCGAGGACTATATGCTGTACCAGGCCCTGTCCGTGCTCAAGGGGATCGATCTGTCACGGAGGAGCCGGCCCTGATGCGTCTGCTGGCGCTGCTGCTGGTTGCGCTGCTTTCCCGTACGGCCGGCGCCGAGCCGGCCATTGCCATTATCATGGATGACCTGGGCTACAGCCGGGAAAACGGTGAACGGGCCCTGAACCTTCCCGTCGAGGTCACTGCGGCGGTCATTCCGAAGGCCCCGCACGGGCCGCTGCTGGCGCAGAAGGCCGCCGAAGCCGGCCGCGAGGTCATTATCCATCTGCCGATGACGGCCGCCGCCTGGAAGGGCCTGGATGCGGGCGGCATCCATGACGGAATGCGTCCGGAAGAAATCGGCCGGGTGATCCGGGATGCCTTCGAGCGCATTCCCCAGGCCCGGGGCCTGAACAACCATATGGGCAGCCGCTTTACGGCCAACGACGAGGCCATGCACTGGGTCATGCACGAACTGGCCGCCCACGGGGCCTTCTTCGTGGACAGCCTCACCACCCCCGACTCCGTGGGCACGAAAATGGCCGCCCGCCACGACCTGCCCTTCGCCCGCCGGGACGTGTTCCTGGACAACGAGCGCGGGCTGCTCGACATCAACACCCAGTTCAACAAGCTGATTCGCCTTGCCCGACGGCGCGGTCATGCCATCGGCATCGCCCATCCCTACCCGGAAACGCTGGAGTACCTGGAGCAGGCGTTACCGCTGCTGGCAGAAGCCGGCGTGGAAGTGGTATCCGTCTCCAGCCTGCTGTCGAAGCCGGACCCGGATCAGCCCGAAGGCGCCGGGGGCGCGCGGCAGGCCGGGCAAGCGGTGGAGAATTTTGACTGATTCGGCGGTTTCCCGTCAGAATCAGTACCCGGTCACAAACAGAGCACGGCCGATTTCTGCTACCCTTGGCGCTGCCGCGCGGGCGGGACAGGAACGAGAAAGTCGGAAGGAGTGTCCCGCCGTGTGCCGGAACGTGACGGGTGCACGGGCCAAGCCGCCCCGCACCGATAGCTGTAACGGCCTAACCCATCAACAAGGAGTCTCGATCATGTCCAATCTGCGCCATTTGCTGCTCCCCGGGGCACTTGCCTTCACGCTTGGCCTTGCCGGATGCCAGACCACCCCGGGCGACGAGGCCGAAGGTCAGGCCGACCCGCGGACCGCGGACCGTGCCGAAGCGGCGGCGGATCGTGCCGAAGCGGCCGCTGACCGGGCTGAAGCCGCTGCCCGCGACGTTGAGAATGCCGTGGAGCGTGTCGAGCGCAAGCTTGACGAGGTTTCCTACAAGTAAAGGGCCTCTTCCGCTGTGAACGGCTCCTCCGGGAGTCGTTCATGCGGCGCGGGCAACAGGCGGACCATGCTTCCCCGGGGACTGGCCAGGGCCTCTCCTATGGCGTCCCAGTCCAGTTCCTCCGCCCGCTTGCCCGCCGCGGAAATGATTTGCTCGATCGCCCCCGTGCGCTCCGGGGGCGCATCGTCCACCGGGTTGCCCCGCTCGTCCAGGGCAGACCACTCGGGACTGAAACTCCCGTATAGCGCCCCGCGCCGCCAGCCCAGCCGTACCGGCTGATGGACCACCCGCACCGGCGTGCCCTCCTCCACCAGGTCGAAGAGCTCCTCCACATCCCGATTGTACAGACGCAGACAGCCGTGGCTGGCCCGCTCGCCGATGGTGAACGCCAGATTGGTACCGTGAATCACATAATGCTGCCAGCCCAGGTTCAGCGCCCGGGTTCCCAGTGGATTGGCCGGCCCCGGCGCGATGGCAGCGGGCAGATCCTCGTGTTTCTCGCGCACCGACGGCGGCGGCACCCAGACCGGATTCTCGCGGCGGGCCACGATCCGGGTCTCGCCGAGCGGGGTATCATGCCCCTCGCGACCGATACTCACCGGCCAGGTCAGGACCTGGCCCTCTTCTTCCGGGAAATAGTACAGGCGCCGCTCGGCCAGATTGATCACGATCCCCTCGCGTGGCGCATCCGGCAGGACGTGAACGGTGGGCAGCACCAGTTCCCGACCCTCTTCCGGCATCCAGGGATCCAGGCCGGGGTTGGCCGCGGCCAGTTCCCGGTAGCCCAGACCATGCTCGCGGGCGATGCGGAACATGGACTTCTCGCCACTGGTGACATGGCGGCCCGGCGCACCGATTACCGCGGTGTCCGGGCCCAGCGGATAGCCGATGCTGCGCTGCTGCGACGGCTCGCCGGCCACTGCGCCGGCCACTGAAAGGGACGCCGCCGCCAGAACCAGTGCCGTTACGACAAGAGCAAGTGTTTCGGAAAAGGACCGAAGATTCATCATTGCAGCCGGTTATACGCCATCCTGTTCTCGTGGCAGGCTCCAGGAACGCAGCCTGCCAGAATACAGGCAACAACCGCCCGAATACAGTTCCCGACCACCGGGGTTCCAGTCAGGGTCCACCCGTGAACAGCAATGAAACCAGCAGGGCCAGAAACCCCGTAAACACGACCAGATACCCCGCAAAGACCATGATCAGCGCATGGCAAAGCATGGTTACGGTGGCATCGTTCAGTTTCCGGTACTCGGCCCTGTACAGGAACTGCATCAGCGCCCGATTGGTGAACGGGTTGGGGGTACCGAACGCACCAGGCTCGCCCAGGCGGCGAAAGTACTCCGGATGGCGACGGGAAAGGGACCGGAAGAGGAGATCGAGCAGCACGAACCAGCTGGTGGTCCAGATCAGCAGGACCGCAATCAGAAACCAGAAAACGATGTCGGCCTTCATGCGCCTCCCCAAACGATCCGGCACACAGCTCCGCGCTCACGCCATGTAACCGGTGATGACCTCACCAATCGGGTATAAACACCGCGAACCCGGCGGCGAGGGCAACCAGATAGCCAATGAAGAACACGCGCATCAGATCCCCGAGACGGCGGAGCCCGGAATCCGCGGACGCGGCATACTTCCTGCGCAGCAGAAAGCCAACAAGCTCCAGGGTGGCACCGGAACGGCCCTCGACGGAGAGACCCGGCCGCCCCAGCTCCCTGTAAAGCTCCGGGTCACGCTCGCGCATGCGGCGAAAGAACACCACCACCAGCCCCGCCCAGACCAGCGTGGCGCCCAGCAGCAACAGGATGGAAAACATAAGTAGACTGTCGTTTCCGGCCATATTCTCCGCGTCTCCCTGTTGCTGACCAGCCTCCTACAGGTTGCCCCCACCAGGCCCTGGGGGCAAGGGCGGACGCACGGAAATACCTCATTAGCCTTGCCCGAGCGTTCCCCGGACCACGGCGGCGCGCATTGGCTCGAAGTGACGGCAACCCGAGGGGCTACGCTGTTCTGTTCTTATCAGGATGCGCACCCACTGACAGACCCGCTGGTATGCGGGGCCCTCCATCTCTGCTTATACTGGCATCAGAATTACAATCCGGGCCTTTCCGATGAAAACCTCCTGGCGAGAGCTCCTGCGCAAGGGAAACCCGATGTTCTGGCCGGCGGCCGAACGCGCCATGCTGGCCTGCGCGGTCATCGTCGGGATGTATCTGCTTTTCCTGTTCTTCGCGATACTGGGTGCACGGATTCCGGGGCTTTCATCGCAACTGGCACCGCAGGCGCTGGTCCGGGTCAGCCAGTTCTGCATGCTGATGGTCCTGTTCTGGAGTTTCCTGTTCGTGATCTCGCTGCGGGTTCGCAGAACACGGCCGGAAAGCGAAGCGCCCGGCATCGCCATTACCTACCTTTTCGGTCCCACCCTGCTGGTGATGACCTATTTCAACGGTGTCCATACCGTAGCCACTGGCATGATGCTGGCAGCCACCCCCGCGCTGGGTTTCGTCATGTTCAACAGTCGTCATGTCATGAATGCCATGCTGCTTGCCTGGCTCAAGGTCATCGCCCTTGCGCTGATTGTCAGCCAGGGCTGGCTTGCCGATGCACCGCTCTACGGTGATCAGCCGCCAAGCCGTTTTCTCTCGCCGACCTGGGTGGGCATACAGGTGCTGGTCAGCTTCCCGGTAGCGGTGGCGCTGTTGCTGCTTACCCGCTATATCGTCGAAGCACTGCGCATCCGAGAGGCCAGGGTTCGGGAACTTTCTCGCCGTGACGCCCTGACCGGGATATGGAACCGGGGCCATCTCACGGAGCTGCTCACCCGGGAGACGGCGCTGGCTGAACGCATGGGCTGGCCGCTTTCTCTGGTGGTGGTAGATCTGGATTTCTTCAAGCGGATCAACGATACCCATGGGCATGCCGCTGGAGACAGGGCCCTGATCACGACAGCGTCAGTGCTGAGGAACAACGTGCGACAGATCGATCACCTCGGGCGCTATGGTGGCGAGGAGTTTCTGATCATCCTGCAGAACTGTGACGAAGAGACCGCCGAAACGGTGGCCGAACGTTGCCGGAGAGCCATTTGCGAAAACCCCGTGGAGTTCGATGGCCATCGGTTTTCACTGACCGCGAGCCTCGGAACGGCCACGACCAGAGGCACACAGGTGGACACGGACCGGCTTTTCCACGCGGCGGACCAGGCGCTTTATCGCGCCAAGGAGTCGGGCCGCAATCGAGTAGTGCGTGCCGATCAGCCCTGATCCGGATGTTGGGCCAGAACACTCATGATCGAAAGCAAGTGCGATGGTACGGATTTTCAGAGGCTTTCGCCCGGGGGGTTGATTGATACGATCACGTTTTTCATGCTCTTGTCCTGGTCTGGCCGCCGTCAGGCGCACAGGCTCTTTCAAACGTAGCCCGCCTCAGCCGTTCATGCCCACGCGACAGAACCAGCTCTTGAGATAGGCGGTTTCCGGGATCGCGGGATGGATCGGATGGTCCTCCGACTGGCCCTCGCCGGCAAGCACCTGCACAAAACGATCGATATGCCGCCCGGACGAGCGGATCACATCCAGAAGCTGCTCGCGGCGCAGATGCATGGAGCAGGACGCGGAAACAAGATAGCCGCCCGGCTCCACCAGACGCATGGCCAGCTCATTAATGGCATGGTAGCCGGCCAGACCGTTGCGAAAATCCTTCTTGCGCTTGATGAAGGCGGGAGGGTCGAGGATGACCAGGTCATAGCGCTCGCCGGCGGCGGCAAGTTCCTTCATGGCGGCAAAGGCATCCCCGTGCATGGTGGCAACCGAATCGGCCACATCATTGTCCCGGGCATTGTGCAGGGCGTACTCCAGTGCGGCTTCCGACGAATCCACACAGAGCACATCCCGGGCCCCGTGCACGGCTGCCTGCACCCCCCAGGCCCCGCAATAGCTGAACACATCCAGCACACGCAACCCACGGACCATGGGCAGCACGCGGCGCCGGCCGGCACGATGGTCATAGAACCAGCCCGTCTTCTGCCCCGCGGCCAGCGGGGCCCGGAAAGAGACGCCGTTTTCCTCCAGAGCCACATGCTCCGGCATCTCGCCATGCAGGGCCCCACTCCAGTTTTCCAGGCCCTCGAGTTCCCGCACACCGATCTCGTTCTTCACCACAATGGCTTCGGGCTGGTACAGCGCCTTCAATGCATCCGCCACAGTATCCAGAACCCGGTCCATGCCCGCAGTCCCGCTCTGGAGCACAAAGGTATCTCCGAAACGATCGACAACCAGCCCGGGCAGTGCATCGGCCTCGCCGAACACGGCGCGATAGCTGCGCGCCGGGAAGAATCGCTCGCGCAGCTCCACCGCCGTGCCGATGCGTTTCTTGAAGAAGGACTTCGTCAGCGACTGATCGGGGCTGCGGCTGAAAAGCCGCGCACAGATCAACGATTGCGGATTGGCATAGGCGCGGCCCAGCGGCTTGCCGCGATAGTCCTCGATCACCACCTCGACACCGGGTTCCAGTGTCTTCAGCGGTGTGCGCTCGATATCCACCTCATTGGAATAGATCCAGAGATGCCCGGAGCGCAGACGGCGCTCCTCACCACGGCGCAGACGCAGTACGGGAACCTGGGGTGCGCTCATCGGTACTCCTCGTTTTCCCTCCCCTGGAGGGGTTGCAAACGCATTCCCTCTGCCCCGGGAGAGTGTTGTAAAAGAGTGCGCTCCTGCGGGCACGGCTTTCGCGACAATCACTGGTTCCGGCCTGTACGGCCGGGTTCCCGCCTGAATTCGCCTGCGCAGGGGTCGGGCAAATTCAGGCGGCGGCTCCAAAGGGGCCCGAAAAGCACGCGCCTTGCGGCGCTCTGTGCGCGTGGCCTTCGGCCACGCTAGCACG
>SLJS01000168.1 GCA_007135015.1 Alcanivorax sp.
ACCGGCTAAATAACCGCCCCAGGGAAACACTGGGATGGAAAACGCCGAACGAAGTTCTATGGGGCCAGTCAGTAAATCTGCTGGCTGCATAACCAATTGCACTTATTACTTGAATCCAAGCGGGCTAGAAACCATACCTGCGCCGAATTTCCAGATAGTCTCCACTTTCCTCGAGCGCTTTCAGCCCGCGATTGAAATCATCCATCAGTGCCTGCGAGTTCGCCTCCGACCGGGGCGCAATCACGAACAGTTCCTGATCGCGCAGGGGAGGTGAAAGCACCACGAAGTCATCCGGATTGAGGCCCGCGTTCAGTGCGTGATGACGGAAAAGCTCCTTCGTATCCGCCATCAGGTCAATCCGGCCCTGCTGAAGCATTCGTACAAGCCCTTCGCGCGTGCTGCTGCGGTGCAACGTCAGACCGGAGTCGAACAGCGACTGGGGATAGGCGGCGTCACGTATGATACCCACCTCGTGCCCCTCGAGCTCGGTCAGGCTTTCATATTGGGTTAAAGGAAAATCTCGCCGGCCGATCAGGCTGACGCGGAAACGAAGAAACTGCTCGGAGTAGATAAAACTCCCGGCGCGCTTCTCGCTGTGGTACGCCCCGGCAATCGCATCAAAACGGCCCGCGGCGGTCGCCTCGAGCACCCGGGACCAGGGAAGGAAAGTCACCTCGGCATCCCGGCCGGCCTGCTCCAGCGCCCTGACCACCAGGTCCGTGATCAGTCCGCCTTCGGGCAAGTCCTCATCGATGAACGGCTGCCAGGCTTCATCGGCGGCAAGCTGCACCACAGTCTGGTCGGCCTCGGCCAGAGGCGTGGATAGAGCGCCGATCGCAACCAGCACGGTCGCGCAGCCGGACCCGAGCAACCTGAAGGCTTTCCTCAAGAATCTGCAGGGATTCATGCTCCCTCCTGCTGGCCGGCCTCTCGGCTTCATTGACGGTACACCCTCAGGAGATACACCGATTCCGGGCTCCGGCGCAAGCACTCCACCTGACTGTCGAGCAGCCCCGCTCCCCGGATGGCCCTCTCGTGGCCCGCTCTGTTTGTGCCTGTTCTGATGATTGCGGGAAGGGAAGATGAGCCTTTCGCGATTTGCCATGGTCGCAGAGCCACAAGGGAGCCAGGCACAAGCCGGGGTTTCGGCCGGGCGTGAAAGAAGACAGCTTATATGCCCAAATCGGAATGCTCGCCGGGCGCTTGCGAGGCCTTTTCGGCCTTCTCGATGGCTTTCACAAGCAACCGATACTCCCTGGACGACTGCCCCGTGTAGAGATAGCGCCGGGCAGCTTTCAATACATCTTCCAGCAACCCGAGCCGGTAGTGGTGGTTGAGCAGGGTCTTGCCCAGGAAATGGCCGTCTTTGCCTGTCTCCCGAAGATACTTGGCTGCGGTCAGCGCCTTTTCCAGTTCCTCATTGGTTGGCTTTCCCATGGCCGGTGATCCCTTCCAGCAGATTTACAGAACAGGTTAGCAGGGGTACGGAGGAAGGACAGTCGGAAGTTCAGCTCAGTGGCGGCCGGTCAATCCGCCTGAAAGGCGGGCCGAGCACGACTCCACCCACAGCCTCTGCCATGGTGCCCCGCTAACGGAAGGGCGCTCACCTGTCCGTCACGGCTTCCGGGGCGGCGAGATCGACGGATTATTGATCCAGGACAGCACACTCCCGGGCAACTGCCGGATAATGGGCGCACAACCACCAGAAAAAGGGCCGGAAAAGACCCGGTTGGCACGTCAATGGCATACCCCTACCCCGAGAGAGAGGACCGCGTCCGTCACTACTGGCCGGTAAAACAGAAGCTGGCCGCGGGAGTGGCCTTCGCGCTCGCCTGGGTGATTTTCTGCAGCTGGCTGGCGATCCCCTGGATCGGTGAACTTTCAGAAATCACCGGGTTGACCGGGGCGATCATCATTGTGGCGGGGATCGCATTGATCCCGGGCTTCGCCAATGCCTTCGTGTTAGCCGGGCTCGTCCTGGACCGGCGCCCGCGGTTCGATATGTCGATGGAGCTGCCCCCGGTAACCGTCCTGATCGCCGCCTATAACGAGCAGGACCATATCGGCGATACGCTACGTGCGGTCTACCGGCAGGAATACAACGCCCCGATCCAGGTAATCGTCATTGATGACGGCTCCACAGACAGCACCACCGCGCTGGCCCGGGAGGCGGCCGCCGACCCGGCTCGTCCGGCGAACATCACCGTGCGGGTCATCCCCCAGCTGCGGAACATGGGCAAGTCGGAAGCGCTCAACCGCGGACTGCGGGCAGCCTCCCATGAACTGATCATCACCCTGGACGCCGACACCTTCCCCTACCACCATGCGTTCCGCAACCTGGTCATCAATCATGTATCCAGCCCGAAGAACACCCGCGCCACCGCCGGCACGGTCCTGGCGCGCAACTCGCGCAAAAATTCCCTGACGCGGCTGCAGGAGTGGGACTACTTCCAGGGCATCGCCGTGGTCAAACGCATCCAGTCCCTGTATCAGGGCACCATGGTGGCCCAGGGCGCTTTTTCCGTTTACGACCGTTCCGCCCTGGAGGAAATCGGCGGATGGCCGCAGACCGTGGGGGAGGATATTGTCCTGACCTGGGCGCTCAACAGCCATGACTATCGCGTAGGCTATGCGGAAAACGCCTTTGTGTTCACCAATGTCCCCGAAACCCTGGGGAGCTATTTCCGCCAACGCCGCCGCTGGGCCCGGGGGCTGATGGAAGCCTTCCGCCACCACCCGCGCGTACTGCTGCGCCCGCGGCTCAACCTTCCCTTTGTCTACCTGAATGTACTCTATCCGTACCTGGATCTGATGTACCTGTTGGTATTCATCCCGGGGCTGATTGCGGCTGTCTTCTTCCAGTTCTATGCTGTGGTGGGAGTCATGACACTGTTTTTGATTCCACTGGCCGCCGTGTCCACCTCGGTGATGTATACCAAACAGCGCAGGGTATTCCGCGACAACGGGCTCCATGTCCGGCGCAACATCCCCGGGCTGATCGGCTACCTTGCCGCCTACCAGCTGGTGCTCGCTCCGGCGAGTCTGGCCGGCTACCTATCAGAGCTTTTCAACGTGAGGAGAACCTGGTGAAAGCCCTACTCGCAGTTCTTCCGCTTTCCTTCTGGCTCGCATCCCCGGCAATGGCGGAGACCCTGCGCAGCACGACCAGCGCCCAGATCATCGACGACTCGGAGGACACGCGACAATACCGTTATTTTACAGGTGTGATGGCGCAGACCGACGCTGCGCCCCGGCATCGCTTCGGTGCGGGAGTGGGCTATCACCATATCCGCGATGACGCCGGAGTCAGCCGGTTTCGCCTGGCGCGATTCGACCACGAATACCATCCCGGCCCCGATACCGCACTGATCAGTTCGGTCTCGCCACTGCGTGGCGACGACTGGTCGCCGGTGATGGGGGACGTGCGCCTTACTCACCGCTTCAGTCCAATCGTATACGGAGAGCTCTCCGCCGAGCGCAACTATGTGGACACCGTCACCGCAATCGATAATGAGTGGGATCTGAAAAGCTACAGCGCCTCGGTGGATGTGGGCCCGCTGAACCACTGGACGCTGGTGGGCGCCTATACTTTCCAGGACATCGGCGACGACAACGAGCGCAACATCTATGTCGGGCGCGTGATCCACGACTTCCCCTGGTGGTCGCCGCTCATGGTTGAGGGCCGCTCTCGGATCCTGCGCAGCCAGTTCAACGCCACCGGCTACTTCAGCCCGCCCAAGCTGGACGAGCACCTGCTGGCGGCCACCTACCGGCGCCCGGTCCTGGACGACCGCTGGTACGTTTCCGCCCGCCTGGGCACGGGCATCCAGCGGGTCAACGACGGCAGCAGCGAAAACCTGTTTGAAATGGAAGTGAGTTTCCGCGGCTGGTTCACGGACCACTGGGGCCTGGAGACCGGCGCCAGTTGCCGCAACACGGTGGAGTTCTTCGCCCGCGGCGCGGGCGACGGGTATCGCTACTGCCAGGCCACGGCTGCGATCATGCGTTCCTGGTAATGGCGCTGCATTGCTGCGCCCCCGTGGAGAAGGCGCCTTGCCCGGGCACCTCGCTACTCATCCAGGTACCGCACGCCGGTCATTTCCTGTGAAACCTCCCACAGCCGCCGCGCCACCTTCTGGTTCTTCGCCAGGGGCCGGACAAACGCCGGAGCAGGCGGGCCGTGCAGTTCCATGAAACCGTTCGGGCCATAGTAGCCGCCGGACTCCGCCTCCTCCGCCGTTGCGCCGAAGGCCAGCGGCCAGGCGCCCATATGCTGCGGTTGCGCCATGACTGCATTGAACAGCCACCGCCCGGGCACAAAACGCTGCAACTCGGTGGCCGTGTAGCCGGGGTGGACCGCCACGGACCCGATCCGCAACCCGGCTTGGCGCGAACGCCGGTCAAGCTCCAGGGCGAACATCAGGTTGGCGAGCTTGCTGCGTCCGTAAAAGAGCCAGCGCCTGTAGCGCTTTTCTGCGTTCAGATTGTCGAAGCCCATGTCGCCCATGCGATGGCCGACACTGCTCACCGATACCACCCGGGGCGCATTGCCCGCCTGCAGTGATTCCAGCAACAGCCCGGTCAGCGCGAAATGTCCCAGATGATTGGTGCCGAACTGCATCTCGAAGCCCTGCTTCGTACGCTGCAACGGCGGCGCCATCAACCCGGCGTTGTTCACCAGCACGTCCAGCCGGTCAAACTCCTGCCGGAACCTGTCGGCAAAATCCCGCACCGAATCCAGATCCGCCAGGTCCAGTTG
>SLJS01000256.1 GCA_007135015.1 Alcanivorax sp.
CGGCTTCCACATTGACCTGGCCGGCGGCAATGCTGCCGCCATGCGTCTCCCGTACAGTGCCGGAAGCCAGATAGACCACGGGCACCAGAACCTCCCGGCCGGCCACCTCGCGTTCCTCCATCCACACCATGTCCTCGGTGAGGGCATTGATCTGCTCCGGGGTGAGTGAAACCCCCACACTGAGCTCGAGTTCCTCGGCGGCGTGGATGCCGTTTTCCACCAGTTCGGCATACCGCTGTTGCCGACTTTCGTACTCACCGCCGCGCAACTGCTCTTCCTCGCCGGCCAGCGCCCGCGCCACCAGGGTCATCTCGTGATAGTCGTCGCCCAGGCGAATCAGGTCGCCGCCTGGCTGCCAGCCCAGTCGCTCCAGCATATGGAGGTTATCGGTAAAGCCAAGCAGGTCGGCGAGAAACGGATTGGTCTCCACCAGATAGCCATGCCCGGGGTCTTCGCTGTAGCGGAAGAGCCCGTGCTCACCGGGGGAAGCGAAGGCCATGTCCTCGAACGGATCCAGACGGAAAACCGGGTCCTGTTCGTTGTCTTTTTCGCCGGAGCCCGTTTCCACTTCGTCCAGAAGAACGCCGTTCGAGAAGAGCTCGCCGTCAAACCGGAAGGTTCCACCCGCCTCGATTCGGGCCTCGACCAGGGTTTCGTCGAAGGGGGATTCGTGCGTGTAAGCATCCTCGTGAGCTTTCGGAATCGTTTTATAAGGAAGCAGCAGGCCCACGTAGGAATTGTAGTAGTAGAACGTAGTCGAGCAATAGACATCGCTGCTTGAACATGCGGGATCACCATACGCCGTGGAATAAGTGGCCTTTTTCTTGCTAAAAAAGCCATCACTTTCCTTGTCGCGCCAGGAAACATCACGACGCTTTTCCTCCTGAAGAGTGATCTCGTGGTTCCGGTTGGCAAAATCATTCACCCGGGCGTCGAAATCCCCGGCAGTCTCGATCACTCCGGATTCATTGACCAGTTTCTCGCCGGAAACCCTCAGGTTCCCGCCCACGCGGATGCGACCCGGGTCTTCATGCTCCAGGTTCACCACCTCATCAACCGACTCCGTATAGCGCCAGGTGTCGCCCTTGCATCCGCTAACATGGTTCCGGTGGAAACAATCCTCGTCCCTTTCAGTAGGATGGTGCTGCCGCTGCTCGACCCGGTTGATGTCATAGGAAGGCTCTTCCCGGAGTTCATTGCGTACTTCCCGGGCGGCGATCCGCAGGTCTCCGTCTTCCGTTGCGATCAGCCCGGAGCGGTTGTACAGGGTTTCGGCAAGCCCGTCTTCGTTCCCGCTCTGCTCCGCGCTGTCGTCCGATCCGGTTTCCACTTCATGGCCGGTGATTTCCATGCCGTGCAGGGACAGGATCTCGCCGGTATTGCGCAGGTGTTCCACGACCAGGCGGGCCTGGCCTCCGGAAAGCATCAGGGAGTTGTTGCGGTTTTCCAGTTCACCGGCGCTTACCCGAAAGGATTCCAGCCCCGCCAGATCCCCATCGTTGGTGAGCCACCGGACATCGAGCTCCATGTTTCCGACGGCGGCCAGGGTGCCCCGGTTTGCAAGGCTGTCGACGGCGCTGATCCGTGCATCGCCTTCGGTGAAGATCTCGCCGTCGCCGGTGAATTCGTCCACATCAATGTGCAGAGCCCCGGACGATTCACGGGAGCCGGCGTCCTCGCGGATCGTGACGATGCGTGCCTCGTCCGAGACGTGCAGTTCCCCGGCGTTCAGCACCGCCTCGCCGGCGCGGAGCACATCGTCTTCCATGTCGATACGGTCCGCATTGAGTTCCGCACGGCGGCCCGCCAGGGCAGCATGGCCCGCGGTGATTTCCCCGCCCTCGAGCACCAGATCCCGCGCCGCGGCCATGCCGCCGCTGTGGTGGATGCGGCCCTCGGCGGAGATTTCCAGGTCGCCGGTGCGCGCCACCACCGGGCCTTCCAGGCGCACGCCCAGGCCTGCCTCGGTGCCCACCAGCCGGATGCGGTCGCCATAGATCCCGCCCAGGGCACCGCTGCCGATGGCGAACTCCGGTGCCCCGCCTGTGTCTGTTTCGGTTGCCTCAAATTCCAGTGTGGCGTAGTCCACATCACCCCGGCCGGTGACCAGGTTCAGCTCCCGGGCATGGACCTCCGCATTGACCCGGATCGCCCGGGCCAGCACATCAAAGCGCGAGGTGTTGTCCGCGTTGATCCCCCAGCCCTCGAAGGTCACGGCGCCGTTGTCGATCCGGAATCCTTCCAGCGTTCCCGCACTGCCGATCTCCGGCACGCCCGCGGCAAGTGTGGCACGGTGGGTATTGATAAAGCCGCAGCCATCGCACGAGATCCCGTAGGGATTGGCAACAACCACATCCGCCCGGCGGCCGGCAACTTCCAGGTAACCACCGAGCCGGGAGGGATCGGACGAGACCACCTCGTTGAGAATCAGATCGGCTTCGCCGCCGCGCAGGTTCGGGTTGCCGCGGATAAAGCCGCCCAGTTCCGAACGCGTGATGCCGGCACTGTTGTTGAGCACCAGACCACGCTCATCCACGTCGAAGCGCTCGTAGAGATTGCGGGAAAGCCCCTTCTCGTTGGCGCCGGCAATTTCCACAAGGGGCACGCCGTTGGGGGCCGCATCCACACGGGTTTCCCCGCCGGGCAATGCCGAAACGCCGGGCTCTTGCGCGGCGGCGAGCCGCCCGCCGCAGACCAGCTCGGAAAACAGCACCACGGCCAGGGCAGACAAAAGAACTACTGTGCGTCCTGCGGAAGGATAGGGTGAAAACGGAATCATTGTGCTTCCCTGCATGTTCACGATCTCCCCGGACAATCCTGTTGTCGTGGGTCGTTGTCTCCCTTTCGTTTGCCGCCAGTCCGTTTCTCTCTGTTGTTGTTGCGGCCTGGTGTTGTTGCAGTTGCTGCGGTCGCGTTCGTACCGCCCGAGGTATACGGAATCGGTGCAATTATATCCATATTTTCCGAAGAGTGAAGCCTCCCGGAAAATCCGGAAACTGGAAAAGTTGTTTCGGAAAATGAATTCTTGTCATGACCGGAAAGTCAGTGACGCTCGTACCAGTAATCCGCAAGGTTTTCAGAACTGTAGTGCCAGTCTCCCGCGAAGAACCAGGTCACTGTCGGGCATCCGCGAAGAAAACGCCGCTATCGGATGAGCTGCTTCCAGTGTGAACTCGGTTCGACGGTAGGCCGCACCGATTCCCGCCACGGCGGATGCCATTCTGATATCGTCCGGTTCGTTGCTCTTGCCGGGAATTCTTCCGCCGTCCAGTGCGACAAAAGGGCGCCAGTGCAGTCCGGGAAAGGCCGATTCGAAACCATGACTGTATTCCACTGAGCCGTGAAACGCGGAGTTCGCCGTCACGGACATTCCTTCGAACCCCCGCACCGCACTGGCCGAAGCCAGTGAAATCTGCTGCAGGGGAAACAACCGGTCATTGCTGAACTGGGCCACCAGTGTGGTGGACAATTCACCGGGGAGAGCCGGCATGGGTCGGGAAAACTGCGTAAAAAGCCGCAGCCGGTTGCTGCGTTGCTCCGCGATTTCCAGGTCATCCGGCAACCTGGTCGCCGGCCCGCCGGCATATCCATGTTCCAGGGTCAGGCCGCCACCCCACTGGGAGAGCCTGCCATGATGGCGAAAATCAACACGCAGGCCGGCGGTGGTGAGCCGGTAGCTGCTGACCCGCACGGTTGCGTCCTGGAGACGGTTGCGTACATCGTTGTGACCGAGCAGCCCGGCCAGGGCCACCCGGGTATGGGCCGTGCGCCGGATCACCCGACCAAGCTCGGCCGTGGCCGTGCGCGTATGCCCTTCGGAATCGAAGTCCTGGAAGAAACCCGGAACCGTATTTTCGTATTCCTGGTGACGCGCACCCAGGCTGGTGAACCAGTGACCCAGCACCAGCTCATAGTCCAGTGAGGCGCCCTGGGCCCGGTCCGAGATTTCCCGGTCGAGATCACTGTTAACCGCCAGCGACAGCCGATCGGTCATGCCCAGGGGGCTTGCAACCTCGAACCCCGCCCGGGCAGTGCTGTGCAGCATGCCGTCATGCCGTTCGCTGTTGACGACCAGCGAGCCGCGGGTACGCCGCGGCCATTCCCCCCGGCCCAGAATCACCGTCTCGCCCTGGCGCTCCCCGGGAAGCAGATCCAGCCTGGCATCCAGGCCCGGCACGCGCCCGAGGTTCTCGACAGCCTGTTCCAGATCCCGCAGGTTCAGAAGATGTCCGGTCCGGCCCGGCATGGCGCTTCGCACCAGACGGTCGGGCATCCCCTCACCGGAATGACCGCCGACACGGCCCGGCACGATCAGGAAGGAGATC
Organism: Alcanivorax sp.; assembly: GCA_007135015.1. Classification (GTDB taxonomy): domain Bacteria; phylum Pseudomonadota; class Gammaproteobacteria; order Pseudomonadales; family Alcanivoracaceae; genus SLJS01. The sequence continues at coordinate 4,326 of SLJS01000256.1, forward strand.
TCTCCGTCGGAAATATCCTGCTCGGGAAGCAGCACGCGGCTGGTGACATAACCGTGCTCGATCAGACGCTCCGACAGCCGCTGCTGCACGCGACGGATATCGCTGGTGCGCACGCATTCCGGGTCCGCGAAACGGGCCGCCTCACGCAGCCAGCCGGGAAAGGGAAGTGGGGCGTCGTCCGGCGATTGCAGTATGACATCATTGATGGGGAAACAGGGCCCGTCTGTGTCCTCCGACTCGGGCTCCGGAGTCTTGACGCCCCGCTCGGGCAGAAAGGATTCATCGAGGCGTTGCTGCTCGCGCAGACGCTCCTGCTGCTGCAAACGATCCCGTGTTTCCTGTTGTGGGGAGCGCTCGGCTGACAACGCTTCCGCGCAGGACAGAAGCATCCAGCACGCAACGAGTACGCGCGTACAACTGCATCCCTGCATCGTTCCTTCCCTTTGTTGAGCCCTTTCGGGGCGCGCATTATAGTCATGCCGCTACGCACGAGAAGGGTTATTTCGGGACAGTTCCATTCGGCCCGCGCATACCACATGACTATGTGGAAACCGATTCATGGATGAAAAAGGGACATGGCAATGAACCTTTCCACGACACGCCTTTTTTCCAGCAGATCGTGGCTCTGGGCCTTTCCGGTCTTTCTTCTCGTGCTCAGCACCGGGGTGTTTGGTGGCGAAATCGATCACTGCATTGAGGAATACCCGCAAGCGCCCGAGCTCTCGGACGCGGCCGCCAGACTCATGGATGCACTTTCCACGCCACCACCGGCTCCGGATGAACGCGCCGCCGCGCTGCGCCACGGTCTCGAACAGCTCGAGCGCAACGGAAGCACTGCCGAAAGACGAGTGCTGGGCAATCGGGCGCGGCTGATTCTTGGCGCGCTGGCACTCCAGCAGGGCGAGCTTGCCCACGCCCGCACATGGCTTGAGGAGATTGAGCTGGAAAGCTTCGCGGGCACCACCGCGGGACTGCTTCGTGCCGAGATTGCCCTGGCCGCCGGCAGGCCCGGGCAGGCGAGACAATGGTATCTGCGCATTGGTAAGCAGTTCGCGTTTCATCCGCAGGCGCTCGAAGGACTTGTGCGCACCGCGGACATGCTTGCCGGGGAAAAAGACGATGAAACTGCCCTGTCGCTCTACGAAACGGTGATCCAGCGCGCCGACCGGGCCGCCTCCCGACTTCAGGCGGCCTCGGACCTTTTCGACGCACAGGGCATCCGTGTTCTCGTGGAACCTCATGATGAACTGGAACCGGCTCTGCAGCGGGAGCTGGTACGAATCGGCCTGGGGCTGGAGGACGACATGCTGCACGCCGGCGTCGCCGCGCCACGGGCAAGACGACAACACCAGTGTCTGCTCGAACGCCACCGGGCGCTGCAACAGGAGCTCAGGGAACTGAATGCCCGGCAACAGGAACTCATCCTGGCGCGGGACCAACTCGAACGACGGATGGCCGGGCACCGGCAACGACTGACCAAACTGGAAGCCCGCGTGGTACCCGGCGACACCTCCCAAGAGCAGAACCGGATCCGGCGTGACGTACGCCAGCTTCGCAACGCCCTGCACCGCAAGGACGCCCGGCTTTCGTTTCTCGGGCGCAACAGCGAACGCATCACCGCCCTGCGCACCCATGTCGAGACCCGCTTCCTGAACCTGCTTGCTTCGGTATCCCTGCGCGCCGAGCGCACCGGAAAAACTCTGGAGAAAAGCTTCGAGACGGCCATTGACCAGAATAGCGCGGAGCTGCAACAGGTCGCCGCCGCAGCCTGGCACGGGCGGGCGCGGGTGCTCGAACGGCAGTCCGGACTGCCCGGGCGCTGAATGATGCAATAACGCCGCCGCCCTGCTAGCCCGGATACTTCACCAAACCACTCCCATAACCGAAGGTAAACGCGGTGATACAGGCTTTTCAGAGGCTTCCCGCCGGATAGTTGATTGATACGGTTACGTTTGCCATGCACTTCGCCTGGTCTGGCCGCCGTCAGGCGCACATGCTCCTTCAACCGCGGTCCCTGCTACGGCTTCAGTCGCGAGCACGCCTGACGGCGGCCAGACCAGGCGAAGCACATTGCATTTGGTGAAGCATCCGGGCTAGGCTCCAAGGCACCGAGGCAACGCCGGCGAAGCAGAACAATGGCCAAAGAACCCATCGATACTTCCTCGATCAGTTTCACCGCGCTCTATACGGGCCACTGCTGGGCGGCCAACGGGCTTTCGGCGGAGCCGTTCCGGACCCGGCTGGGCGCCTTCTACTATCATTCGCTTTCGCCGTTCGAGGCGGTGGGCAAGAAGCTTTTCGGCGGCAACATCCGCACCTTCCTGTTGCAGCGTCATCATCTGATCGATCATCTGGTACGCAATGCCATCGAGCAGGAAGGCGTCACCCAGGTGCTGGAGATCGCCTGCGGGCTCACCCCCCGGGGCTACCGGTTTACCCGTGAGTATCCGCAGCTGGACTATCTGGAGGCGGATCTTCCGGACATGGCCGAGCGCAAGGAAAAGCTGCTCGCGGAACTGCCCGACCGCAGTGACCGGTTGCGGGTCATGCCCATCAATGCATTTGCCGAAGAGGGCGAGCTCTCAGTGGAGCATGTGGCAGGCACGCTGGATCCGGAAAAGCCCGTACTCGTGATTACCGAAGGGCTGGTCAACTACTTCGACCTGGAGACCATCAGCGGTTTCTGGAAGCATATGCGTTCGGTGCTGCAGCGCTTTCCGAAGGCCATTTACCTGACGGACAACTACCCGCTCTATCACGACCACCCCTTCTACCGGACCATGACGGTCCTGCGCCGCATGCTCGGCTCGGTTTCACGCAGCAGGGTGACCTTCCATTTCGGAAGCGATGACGAGGCAACGGAATACATGCAGGGCCTGGGCTACGACGCGGTGCGCGTGCACAACCCGCGCGACTACTATGACCGGCTGCCCATCCCCCACAGCCGCGGCAACCCCTTTGTCCGGATTATTGAAGCGCGGGTTGTATAGTAACTCGCATCCGCGGTTAGCAACCCGGCAGAGTCCTCCTTTCCGGACTACCGATCACTGACCGCCGACCACTGGCGCGCGCAGCGCGCCTATCCGTAGATCCGCCGCACCTTTCCGTGCTCTCTCGGTTCGGGCGCGAGAAAGTAATCGCTGTCCTTGAGCAATCCCGAGAAACGTTCGGCTTCCTTGATATTGCCATGCTTGAACAGACAGCGCAGGTGGCCGTCGTCGTCGTAGTCGAACACGAGCAACTCAAGCTTCAGATCCGGCGAATTCATGTAGAGGGTACAGTCCCGGGCGTGGTCCGCCAGTGAGAAGCCCGGTTTCTCGAGTTTCAGCAGGCAGCCGAAGAAGCTGACATCCACGACTTTGACTTCCTGGTCGAAACGGAACCGGTCACCGATGCGCGATTCACTGGTCACGCGCCCGCGGGGATTGGCGGGGATCATCCGCTCGCTGCGCCGCCTTTCCAGGTTGTCGTAGGTGCCGCGGGGGAAGTAACGGATTCCTTCCACTTCGTTTATGGGCTTGCCCTGCAGGAAGGTGGAAAACAGATCCAGTGACACCTCGCGTTTTTCCAGCTGGGGAAGGTGATCGGCGCCCTTGATCAGCACGAAATGGGAATTGGGGCACTTGCGGGCAAATTCCGCGTTTTCCCAGGGCAGAGTGAAGCTGTCGTGCTCGCCGGTGACCACCAGGGTTTCGCATTCGGGATAACCCAGCAGGCCCTCGACGGACAGCAGCCGGCTGCCATTGATGCAGTAGCGCTCCTGCTCGTTTTCGCTGAGCTGTTTCATCTGCCGGTAGAAAAGCTTGCGCGCGGTGGGAGTGATGCCGGTTTCCTTCAGGCGATGGTAGTTGACCAGATACAGCACCACGGCCTGGGAGAACTCGTCCATGCGCCCCTCGCCCAGCACGCGCTTGGACTCGTCGACCAGCATCCGCCAGCTCTTGCGCGGGCGCACCACGATGCCGGCGACGATCAGCTTGCCGGACAGTTCCGGGTACTTGTAGGCAAAGGTGCTGGCAATGGCCGAGCCCAGTGACAGACCCATGAGGTGGACCTTTTCCAGTCCCATCTGCTCGACAAAGCCATTGAGCAGATCGGCCAGGTCCTCCATGCCCAGATCCGGCGCGATCTGGGTGTTGTTGCCCAGCGAGGGCAGGTCCACCAGGATCACCGGGAAATGCTCGTAAATCTTCTCGACACAGAACTTGTAGGAAGTGAAATTCTGGAAGGCGCCGCCGACGACCAGCAGGGGCGGACGGTGTCGGTTCTGCTCCGAACCGAATGCCAGGTAGTCGATCCGCCACTCGCCTACGTACAGTGTCCGGGGTTCCGCCTTGATGGCGCTGCGAGAGTATTCCTGATATTCGATCAGCATCTGGACAAACCTCCGCGAATGTTCCCTGTTATTCTTCTGTTGCTCCGGAGGCTGTGCGGGCCGGGACCCGTAAAGCCCCGGCCGGTAAGCCTGTCATGCGGCGCGCTGGCGGCGCCTCGTCCGGCAGACGGCCCGTGCGCTTTCCGCTGCCGGGCCTTGTTTTGTTCTTTTCGGCCCCCACCATCCCGGCGAGGGACCGTTTTCCACAATGGAACCCTTGATTTTCATGGATTTTCGCGGGCGCGTAAACCGCCGACTATCGTTATAATGGGCCCTTCATCTCAGGCAGAAGCGGTAAACATGGATACTAGGCAGTATATTGCGGATACCGGGCGGCAGGCCCGGCAGGCCTCCAGACGCATGGCGCGCAGCACCACCGGCGAGCGCAACCTGGCCCTGCAGGCCATTGCCGAGGCCCTGCTCGACGCCCGCGCGAGTGTGCTCGAAGCCAACGGCCGGGACCTGGCAAGGGGCCGGGAAAACGGGCTGGAGCCGGCGCTTCTGGACCGGCTGGAGCTCACCGAAGAGCGTTTCAGCGCCATGGTGGAAGGCCTGGAGCAGATCGTGGCCCTGCCCGATCCGGTGGGTGCCATCACCGACCTGAACTACCGGCCCAGCGGCATACAGGTGGGAAAGATGCGTGTGCCGCTGGGCGTGGTGGGCATCATTTACGAGTCACGGCCCAACGTGACCGTCGATGCCGCCGCCCTGTGTCTGAAATCCGGCAACGCCACCATTCTGCGCGGCGGCTCCGAAGCCTTTGATTCCAACCAGGCCATTGCCGCGGCCATCGGCCAGGGCCTGGAGAAGGCCGGTCTGCCGGCGACGGCGGTGCAGGTACTGGCCACCACCGACCGTGACGCGGTGGGCGAGCTGATCAGCCAGCCGGAGCATCTGGACGTGATCGTGCCGCGCGGCGGCAAGGGGCTGATCGAGCGCATCAGCGCCGACGCCCGGGTGCCCGTGATCAAGCACCTGGACGGCAACTGCCACACCTATATTGATAACGAGGCGGATCCGGCCATGGCGATCCGGGTGGCCTATAACGCCAAGACCCAGCGCTACGGCACCTGCAATACGACTGAAACGCTGCTGGTAGCCGAAACCCTGGCCGCCGAGGTCCTGCCCGAGCTGTGCAACCTCTACCGGGACGCTGGCGTGACCCTGCGTGGCTGCGAGCGCAGCCGCGGAATCGTGGCCGAGATGGAAACGGCCACGGAAGAGGACTGGTCCGAGGAGTATCTCGCCCCGGTGCTGGCCGTGAAGGTGGTCAAGGACCTCGACGAGGCACTGGAACACATACAGCGCTACAGCTCCGGACATACTGAAGCGATCATTACAGAAAACTGGCACCTGGCCCGGCGGTTTCTCGCGGAAGTCGACTCCAGCTCGGTAATGGTCAATGCTTCCACCCGCTTTGCCGACGGGTTCGAGTACGGCCTGGGCGCCGAGATCGGCATTTCCACGGACAAGCTCCATGCCCGGGGCCCGGTGGGGCTGGAGGGGCTGACCAGCCTCAAGTGGGTGGTCCTCGGTGACGGGCATGTGCGTGCATGAGTAATGACGAACAGCCCCTGGCGCTGTTCGGCGGCACCTTCGACCCGGTACACCGGGCCCATATCGAGTGTGCCCGGGCGGTTTCGCGCGCGCTTTCCGGCTGCCCGGTGGCCATGCTGCCGAACGCGGTTCCGCCGCACCGGCCCGCTCCGGGCGCGAGCGCCGAGCACCGCCTGGCCATGCTTGAGCTGGCCTGTGAACCCTGGCCCGAGCTGCGTGTCGACACCCGGGAACTGCAGCGCGAAGGGCCCTCGCGCACCCGCGACACCCTTGTTGAACTCCGTGCCGAGCATCCGCGGCGCCCGCTGTGCTTTATTCTGGGCAGCGACAGCCTGGCGGAGCTGGACCGCTGGTATCACTGGCGGGAATTTCCCGAGCTCTGCCATCTGGTGGTGGTGCCACGCCCCGGGGCCCCGCAGGCTCCGGCCGCCGTGCTGCACGCCTTCCCGGAAACGGATGCCCGGGAACTTTGCACCCGGGCGGCGGGCCGGCGGCTGATGCTGGACGGCCCCCTGCTGGACTGCTCGGCCACGGCCATTCGCGACGAGTTGTCGCGTCAGGGACACAGCCCGGCGGTTTCCCCGCCGGTTCTGGACTACATTCACCGACACAGCCTCTATAATACAGGCGAGAGTCACTGACCAGGCGGACTTGCATGAACGAAAACCCGGCTCCCCTTCTCGAGATTGCCCTGCAGGCACTGGAAGAAATGAAGGCCCGCGATGTCTCCACCCTGGATGTCCGCGGCATCACCTCCATCACCGATACCATGGTCGTCGCTTCCGGCACCTCCGGCCGCCACGTCAAGGCGCTGGCGGACAATGTGGCCGAGCAGGCGAAAAAGCACGGCTGGCCGCCGGTGGGCATGGAGGGGCAGCAGGAATCGGAATGGATACTGGTGGACCTGGGCGATGTCATCGTTCATGTCATGCAGAGCGCCGCCCGGGAGTACTATGATATCGAGCGCCTCTGGCAGGACCTGTCCCCGGAAGGCCGTCAGAATGAACAACGTCGCCAGACCTGGCAGGAGCACTGAGATTGCGAGCACGGCTGATCGCCATGGGCGAGCGCATGCCGGAATGGGTCAATACCGGGGTGGAGGAATACCGCCGGCGCCTGACCGGGGGACTGAGCCTGGAGGTCGAGCCGGTGGCGCTGCCCCGCCAGCAGGGCATGCCCGCCGGGAAGCTGCGCGGGCGCGAGGCGGAGCTGTTGCGCAAGCGATTGCGCAAGTACCCGGACAGCCACACCGTCGCCCTGGAAGTCACCGGCCGCCGACTGAGCACCGAGTCGCTGGCCGAGCGGGTGGCGGCGCTGCGCGACGAGGGCACGGACCTGACACTGCTCGCGGGCGGGCCGGAAGGGTTGTGCCCGGAACTTTCCGCCGATTGCCGGGAGCGCTGGTCCCTGTCGGATCTGACCCTGCCCCATCCGCTGGTACGTATCCTGGTGGCGGAACAGCTCTACCGGGCCTGGAGCATGCTCCAGGGCCACCCTTATCACCGATGACACAACGCCGCCGAGAAGAGCACCCGTAACTCCATGCCCAGACCCCTGAAGTTCAAGGATCATCATCAGGAAAACAGGATCTTCTCCGCGCGCCTGACCGCCACCCTGGTCGCGGTGCTTGTGCTGTCGCTGGTGCTGGCCGGCCGGATGGTCTGGCTGCAGGCCATGGAACACGAGCGTTATACCACCCTGTCGGACCGCAACCGGGTACAGACCCAGACCCTGTCACCGCCTCGCGGACTGATTCGCGACCGCCAGGGGCGGATTCTGGCGGACAACCGGCCCAACTTCTCCGTCACCCTGATTCCGGAGCAGGTGCGGGATCTGGAAGAGACCCTGTCCGAGGTCAACCGCCTGGTCACACTGGAAGAAGAGGACGTGCAACGGTTTCTGGGACGGCTGCGCGGGCCCCGGAGGCCCTGGGAGCCGATACCGCTGCGCGCACGGGTCACTGAAGAGGAATTGGCCCGCCTTGTGGTCAATCAGCATCGCCTGCCCGGTGTGCGTATCGACGCCACCCCGATCCGCCACTATCCGCACGGAGAAATGCTCTCCCATGTGCTCGGGTACGTGAACCGCATCAGCCGCCAGGACCTGGACAGGATGTCCCGGGAACAGCGGGCGAACTACGCGGGCACGCACTTCCACGGCCGCAGTGGCCTGGAGCGCCAGTATGAAAGCCTTCTCCACGGCACCGCCGGGCACCGCAAGGTGGAAACCAATGCCCGGGGCCGGGTGCTGCGCGTGCTTGAGGAAGACCCGCCGCAGCCGGGCGAGGATCTGCAGCTGCATCTGGACCTGGAGGTGCAACGGGCCGCCTGGGAGGCCCTGGAAGGGCATCGTGGCGCCATTGTTGCCATGGACCCGCGCGACGGCGGCGTACTGGCCTTCGTCAGCCGCCCGGGCATCGACCCCAATCTCTTTGTTACGGGAATCTCCCGGGACGACTATGACGCCTACCGCGACGACCTGGACCGCCCGCTGTTCAACCGGGCGCTGCAGGGCCAGTACCCGCCGGGCTCGACCATCAAGATGATGCACGGGCTGGCAGGCCTGGAGCACGGCACCGTGACCTGGGAAGACAGCATCTGGGACCCCGGTTACTTTCGGCTGCCCAACCAGAATCGCGTATTCCGGGACTGGAAGCGTGAAGGCCACGGCTGGGTGGACATGCACCGGGCGGTGGCCGAGTCCTGTGATACCTACTTCTACAAGATGGCCTACGACCTGGGCATCGACCGCATGCAGGCGTTCAACTCCGGCTTCGGCCTGGGCCGGCCCACGGGCGTGGACCTGCCCAACGAGCGCGCGGGCATTCAGCCGTCCAGGGAATGGAAACGCCGTGCCCGGGGAGAAAGCTGGTTTCACGGAGACACCATCAATGCCAGCATCGGACAGGGCTATACGCTGGCCACACCCATGCAGCTCACCTATGCCACGACTGTGCTGGCACGCCAGGGCCAGCCGGTTACGCCTCGTATTGCTGAACTCCCTCTGGCTGGCGACACCCTGGTGCAGGAGCCGGTCACCCTCTCGGAGCCGGAACACTGGGACCGCATGCAAGCCGCCATGGAGGATGTACTCCATGGGGAACGCGGCACCGCCCGGATGACGGGCCGGAACGCCGCCTATCGCATCGCCGGCAAGACGGGAACCTCCCAGGTATTTTCCCTGGAGCAGGAAGAGGAATACGACGAGGACGAGATCGAGGAACGACTGCGCGACCATGCGCTGTTCATCGCCTTTGCGCCGGCGGACGACCCGGCCATCGCGGTGGCGGTGCTGGTGGAGAACGGCGGCTCGGGCGGCGGCGTGGCCGCGCCCAAGGCGCGCCAGATCATGGACACCTGGCTGCTTGATGAAAACGGCGAGCTGGACCCGCCGCCGGCCATGCAGGACCTGGATAACCCAACCGCCGCGGGAGTACCCAAGGAATCATGAGCCGGGAATTCGTACGAGAAATGCCGGGTGAACAGACGGGCGGCTCCGGCGGTACCGGGCTGGCCTGGCGGCTCCACCTGGACTCGCCCCTGCTGGCCGCACTGACAATGCTGTGCCTCGGCGGAATGTTCGTGCTCTACAGTGCCGGTGGCGAGAGCACCCAGATGCTGATCCGCCAGGCCATGCGACTGGGCGGCGGGCTGATGGCGCTGATGATCCTGGCGCAGATCCCGCCACGCACCTACCGCTTCTGGACGCCCATGATCTATGCTGGCGGCATTGTGCTGCTGTTACTGGTCATGCTGGTGGGCCTGGAGGCCAAGGGCGCGCAGCGCTGGCTGCGCGTGCCCGGATTTGGCGCCTTCCAGCCCGGCGAGATCATGAAGCTGGCCGTGCCAGCCATGGTGGCCTGGTACTTCAGCGAGAAATCTCCCCCGCCCCGGCTGCACCATGTTGCCATGGCCCTGGTCATCATCCTGATTCCCGTGGCCCTGATCGCGCGTCAGCCGGACCTGGGCACCGCCCTGCTGGTGGCGGCGGCTGGACTGCTGGTGCTGTTTCTCGCCGGACTGTCCTGGCGCCTGATCGCGGGCACCCTCGCGGTGATTTCCATCGCCGCGCCATTGATGTATTTCTTCGTGCTGCACGACTACCAGCGCACCCGGGTGGACACCTTCCTCAACCCCGGCGCGGACCCGCTGGGCGCGGGCTGGAACATCATCCAGTCCAAGACCGCCATCGGCTCCGGCGGCCTGACCGGCAAGGGCTGGCTGCACGGCACCCAGTCACGGCTGGACTTCCTGCCGGAAAGCTCCACGGACTTCATCCTGGCGGTGCTCGGCGAGGAACTGGGGCTGGTTGGCGTGCTCGGCCTGCTGGCGTTGTACCTGTTCATTGTCGTTCGCGGCCTGGCAATCAGTTGGAAGGCCCAGGACACCTACAGCCGGCTGCTGGCCGCGAGCATTTCCCTGACCTTCTTCATTTATGTTTTCGTGAACATGGGCATGGTTTCCGGACTGCTGCCGGTAGTGGGCGTGCCCCTGCCCCTTGTAAGCTATGGCGGCACATCCATTATCACCCTGCTGGCCGGATTCGGTATATTGATGTCCATTCAGACCCACCGTCGCCTCATGACCCGTTGAAGGAGCGATATCGAGGATGCCGACTCAACTCCGGGCGCTCGCCTGGCTGCTGCTACCGATCCTGGCGCTGTCGCCGGTCGCGCTGGCAACGGACAACTACCTTGAACGGGCCGAGACAAGAGAGCTGATCGACCGGCTCGTTGACCAGGAAGGGCTCGACCGGCAGAAGCTGGAAGGCTACTTCCGGGACGCCCGCCGCGAGGAAAGGATTCTCGAGGCGATCGCCCGACCCGCCGAACGTGTACTGACCTGGGGCGAATACCAGGACATCTTTTTGAAGGAAGAGCGTGTGCGCCAGGGCGTGGCTTTCTTTAACGAACACCGGGAAATCTTCGAGCGGGCCGAGCGCGAAACCGGCGTGCCGGCGGAAATCATCCTGGCAATCCTGGGCGTGGAGACCCGCTACGGCCGCAGCAAGGGAAGCTGGCGCGTGCTGGATGCGCTGGTCACCCTGGGCTTCGACTACCCGCCCCGGGCGTCATTCTTCCGCGGTCAGCTGCGGCACCTGTTCCTGCTGGAAGAGGAAGCCGGCATCGACCCCGCCGAAGTGAAGGGCTCCTATGCCGGCGCCATCGGCTATCCGCAGTTCATTCCGTCCAGTTACCGCGCCTATGCAGTGGACTTCAGTGGCGACGGCCGTATCGATCTGGTCAACAGCCCGGCCGATGCCATCGGCAGCATCGCCAATTACCTGAAGGAACACCGCTGGCGTCGCGGCCATCCGGTAGCCGCCCGGGCGCGTACCGGCGAGGGGGGCTCCCGCAAGCACTTCGACAGCAACTACCGCCCGGATACCACCCTTGCCGAGCTGGAACGGAAGGGCGCCACTGCCCTGCCCTGCACGGATGATCTCAGCGAGTTCTGCATGGATCAGCCGGGCGAGACACGGGTTGCGGCCCTGGAACTCAAGGGCAAACACGGTCCCGAATACTGGATGGTTACGGATAACTTCTATGTGATTACCCGCTACAATCACAGTGAACTCTATGCCATGGCGGTCTATCATCTTTCCCGGATGCTGGCCGGACACCTGAAAACGCAATAAGGCCCAGACCACGACATGCAACGCTCGATCCCCGTTCTCCTTGCCGTTGTGACCCTGGCCGCCGGGTGCGCCCACCGCGTGCCCGAAACCCCCGGCACCGACCGCTATACCCAGGACCAGGACACCGCCCCGGACTACAACGAGCGCCCGGACGTGCACAGCATGCCGGAGCCCGAGCCCCGGCCCGAGCCCCGGGCCCGCTGGGGCAATCACAGCCCCTACACGGTGTTCGGCAAGACCTATGAAGTGCTCCCGGAGGCCGAGGGCTACGAGGCCGAGGGCATCGCCTCCTGGTATGGAAGCAAGTTTCACGGCCACCGCACCTCCAGCGGCGAAACCTTCGACATGTTCGAATTCACCGCCGCCCATCGCTACCTGCCATTGCCCGCCTGGGCCCGGGTGACCAACCTGGAAAACGGCGAGTCCCTGGTGGTTCGCGTCAATGACCGGGGGCCCTTCCATCCGGACCGGGAAATCGATCTGTCCTGGGCCGCCGCCGAGCGGCTCGGCATTGCCGAGCAGGGCACGGGGCAGGTGCATGTGGAGGTCATCACGCCGGAGCCGGAACCTGAACCGGAAAAGGAACCGGCGCAGGCCATTGCCGCGGAGCCGACCCTGATCCCACAGCCCCAAGCGGGGGATCCGCCCGGCGCCACAAAGGCGCAAAGCGGCTACTACTTTCTCCAGGCAGGCGTTTTCCGTGAACGGACTTCCGCCCGGCAGCTGCAGCAATCCCTGGGGCGGGAGTTTCCCTGGGAGATCACCCTCAAGACCGACCAGCAGGGCGACGAGCCCGTCTACCGGGTACGACTGGGCCCCTTCGACTCCGAAACGGAGCAGCAGCGCGCCCGCCAGC
>SLJS01000009.1 GCA_007135015.1 Alcanivorax sp.
CGGTTTCTGGAGCACTCTCCGGCCATGCTCATGGGAGACCTGAATATCAACCCCATGGACCCGGCGATCGGCGAACTGCTGGAACGGCCGGATGTGGTGGACGCCCTTGCAGGGCTGGGGCCCTCGGCGAAGAAGGGGAAGAACCGGCGCGACTGGATACTCTGCCGGGGCCTGGACGTGCGCGCCGCCGGTTGCACCGACCAGGGCACTTCGGATCATCCGCTCTACTGGGCGGATGTTGGTCTGCCGGTCCATGGAGACCAGCCCCTTGCCACGCAAGAGCCCCCCATGGAGAATCCGCGGCGGTGGCGACGGCGGAACCGGCGGCTCATGTGGCCCGGGCTCGTGACCGCGGATACCCCTGGCAGCCCTGGCGCAGGGCCGGCATCCGAAGCGGTATTCTGGCCCTGGGGCTGCTGGCGGCGTTTTTCGGAACGGCCTCTTCCGTTTCCATTGCGCTGGGGGCTATACCGGTGCTGTGCGGCGGCCTGCTGGTGTATCAGGCCCGCTGCCAAATGCAGCGTCCCGATGCGCCCCTGATTACTTCGGGCCCCTATCAATGGGTCAGACATCCGGTTTACCTGGGCAATGCCGCCGTGGACACGGGCCTGGCAATCATGAGCGGCTGGTGGCCGCTGATCATCCTTGCTCCGCTATGGTGGCTGCTGGTTCATGCGCCCCTGGTCCGCCGCGAGGAGTTGCGTCTGCACGAGCGCTTCGGACAGGCCTGGCGGCATTATGCGCGCGCGGTTCCCGCTCTGGTGCCGCGACGCTTTCCCGCCAATCCGTTCTTCGTACAGCGGGGAGCGACCACACCGGCGGGGTTGCGGGAACTGGGACGCCTGATGCGTCTGGTTTCACTGCCGCTGTTCTTTCTGGCGGCCTGGCGATTCGGGGTGTCGGGCCAGGCACTTGTGCCGCCGGCCACGGTCGCGGATGCCCTGCTGCTGGCCTCGGTTCCGGGAGCCATGCTCTGGGTGGCGGTCTGGAACCGTCATTTCCTGGATGGACGGCCCATATTGCCGGCTGCCAGCCAGACCCTGGAGGCCCGGCTGCTCCTTCTGGCGATGGTTATCGGAGTGGGGCTGGCGCATGCCGCGCTGGAAACCGAGTTCTATGACTGGTACCACTGGCTGCCCGGCCTGGTGCTGCTCGCGGGCTCCTATCTGGCTCTGTTCCTGTACGGGAACCGTCACTTCATGGCCGAGGCGCTGCTGGCCTGCGGGATTGCCGCGCTGCTGGAAGTCGAGTGGTTCATACCGCTCATGGCTCCGGTCTATCTGGCGCTTGCCCTGGATGAGCCGCTCCATGCGCGAAAGCGCCGGCCGGCGCTGCTTACCCGGCAGGCCTACCTGGGTTCATTGTCGCTGGGTGTGACCGTGGCACTTTTCGTGGAGGTGATGGTGCCGTTCTACCAGTAATTGGGGGATGGAGAAGCATGAAGAAGCAGTTGTTCAGGCGAATGCTTCACGAAGGGAAGGCACGAAGCAATCGCCGGCGCATTCTTTTAATGGAAGATCTCCGGGCGGGGTATATCCCGATCCCCAAGGTGGCCTCGAGCTCTCTCAGGTTGCTGATCTGTCAGCGTCAGGCGCGGCATCTCCATCCCGAGCTGCTGGAACAGTCGCCGCGAGCATTGCAGAAAGAAGTTGAGCGGCGGATACGAATTTCACGTGGGCCCGCCGGCACCCGGCGCCTGGGCGAGCGGTATTTTCTTTTCGCCTTTGTGCGCAATCCGCTGACCCGACTCTATTCCTGTTACCGGGACAAGGTGGTCAAGGCTGCCGAACAGGGCAAGGAATTCAGCCTGGCACCCTGGGGCGTGGAGCCCGGCATGAGTTTTGACTGGTTTGTGCGCCATATTGCCAGAATCCCGGATTCGCGTTCGGAACAGCACTTCCGCAGCCAGCACCTGTTGTTGCGCCAGGGCGGGCACTGGATGGTGGACTATCTCGGCAGGTTCGAGAATCTGGACGACGACTGGCAGGAGCTTTCCGCGCGTATCGGTCTGGATGCCCGGCCGAAGGCGAAGCGAAGCTCCGGTGCGGGCGCATCACTGGATGGCCTTCCGCTGGGCCGGGAGGCGGCGGAGCTGGCGGTGGAACGGTATTGGCAGGACATCGCACTGCTGGGCTACCGGGACGAGATTTCCGCCTGGCTGGACCGGCTCTGAACCTTGTGCGGGGCTGCGGGGCGCGAACTCGACGGCCCCGGTCACCCGGAAAGTCATCCCTCGTCATTGTGACCTTCCGGTCAGAGCGGTAGGCTTCGGCCATCGAATCCAAGGCAATCGGGAGAACAGTCGTGGCAGAAGCCTATATCGTGGATGTGGTTCGCACCGCCGGCGGGCGCCGTAACGGCCGGCTCAGTGGCAAGCACCCGGCCGACCTGGGCGGGCTTGTAATTGATGCGCTGATCGAGCGTACCGGTGTGGCACCGGAGAAGGTGGAGGATGTGGTCTATGGCTGCGTGAGCCAGATTGGCCCGCAGACCTTCAACCTGGCGCGCACCTCCATTCTGAGTTCGAAGCTGCCGGAGTCCGTGCCCGGCGTGACCGTGGACCGCCAGTGCGGCTCTTCGCAGCAGGCGATGCACTTTGCCGCCCAGGCGATTCTGTCGGGCACCCAGGATCTGGTGATCGCCGGCGGTGTGGAGTCAATGAGCCAGGTGCCGATCCTTTCGGCCATGACCACGGCGGTCAAGGCGGGCATGCCCAGCCCCTTCGCCGGCGAGGTGCTCAGCAGCCGCTATCCGGGCCAGGAATTCAACCAGTTCGACGGCGCCGAGAAGATGGCAAAGAAGTACGGCGTAAGCAAGGAAGAACTGGACCAGTTCGCCTATGACTCCCATGTGCGTGCCGCCGCCGCCACGCAGGAAGGCCGTTTCAGGAACGAGGTCGTGCCGGTGGATGTGGAGATCGAGGGCGAGAAGATGACCCACGATGTGGACGAAGGCATTCGCTGGGAACCGGACCTGGATGCCATGCGCGGGCTGGACCCCATTCAGGAGAACGGAACCCTGAGCGCGGCCAACGCCAGCCAGATCACCGACGGCGCCTCGGCACTGCTGGTGGCCAGCGAGAAGGCGGTGAAGGAACTGGGTCTGACGCCGATTGCCCGGATCCACACCATGGCCGTGTGCGGCTCCGACCCCACCATGGTGCTGGAAGGCCCCATTCCCGCCACCGAGATGGTGCTGGAGAAGGCCGGACTGAAGCTCGCGGACATGGATATCTACGAGGTCAACGAAGCCTTCGGATCCGTGCCGCTGGCCTGGATGAAGGCGCTGGGCGCCGATTACGAGAAGCTCAACGTCAACGGCGGCGCCCAGGCGCTGGGCCATCCGCTGGGTGCGACTGGCACAAAACTGGTAGGCACCATGGTCAACGAACTGCGCCGCCGTAACGGCAAGTATGGCCTGCTCGCCATCTGCGAGGGCCTGGGCACGGCCAACGCTACCGTGATCGAGATGATGTAGAAGAGCTGCGGGCCGCGGGCTGCGGGCCGCGGGCTACGGATGCGCGGCTTCGCCGCGCCCCACCCCTCTCGCAGCTCGCGGCTCGCGGCTCGTAGCTCTGCCCCCTTCCCGTCGGGCCAATTCGCGGCCCGGTGATTGTGCTTGCCGCCCGCATCCTCTAGGTTTCTGTGCTTTCCCGAAACTGAGGTATGTCCATGAAAGTGGAATCCGGCACGGTTGAAAGCAACGGTATAGAGCTCTGCTACGAGGCCCGCGGGCCCGTCGACGGTGAACCGGTGCTGTTCGTGATGGGGCTTTCCGCGCAGATGGTGTTCTGGCCGGAGCCCCTGCTGGAGCGGATGGTGGAGCAGGGCTTTCGGGTCATCCGATTCGACAACCGGGATGTGGGAAAGTCCACGCACATCAAGGGCGGCAAGCTCCCCGGCCCCGGCGCGCTGGTTACCCGGGCGATGCTGGGTCTGCCGATTGATGCCCCCTACAGTCTTCACGACATGGTGGCGGATTCCACGGGTCTGCTGGACGCGCTGGAGATCGACAGCGCGCACTGGGTGGGAGCATCCATGGGGGGCATGATCAGCCAGCTTGCCGCGGCCACGCATCCGGAGCGGGTCCGGAGCCTGACCTCCATCATGTCGAGCACCAACAGCCGCTGGCTGCCGCCGCCGCGGCCTTCGGCGCTGAAGACGCTGATGGCACCACGGGTGCGGATCCGTGACGAGGAGGATTTCGTGCAGTTCGGCAGGCAGATGGTGCGCACCCTGGGCGGGCCCATGCTGCAGAGTGAAGCGCTGACCGAGGAGATCTTCCGCCGCAGCTGGCGGCGCGGCATTTATCCGCGGGGCATTCGTCAGCAGTTCATGGCGGTGCTCGCCACCGGAAATATAGGCGGCCACCTCAGGCAGATTCGATGTCCCGCCACGGTGATTCACGGCACCCATGACCCGCTGGTCCGTCCGGCCGGTGGCCGGGCCTCGGCGCGCCGGATTCCCGATGCCAGGCTGAGCATGATCCGGCGGATGGGCCATGATCTGCCGGAAGAGGCCCTGCCGCGTATCGCCGAATTGATCACCGAGACGGCCCACCGCGCCCGCAGTCGTCCGGAGCGGGCCCCGGACGCTATACCGACTGCCGGTTAGAGTCGCCGAATACGGGAGGTTGTCTCATAAGCCCCCGGAGCCTGCTACAGCCGGATTTGTGGGAGCGGGGCTTGCACCGCGAACCCGCTCCC
>SLJS01000374.1 GCA_007135015.1 Alcanivorax sp.
CAGCGGCCGGGCCGCCTTCACCGACTTCGGCGCCACCGCGCCCGCCTATCGTCAGCGCGGCCTGCAGGCGGCGAATCTGGCCTGCCGTGTCCGTGCGGCCATCGAGCTTGGCTGCGAGCGCATTCACAGCTCTACCGGCGTTGCCGTCGCCGGCGATCCGCAACATTCCTACAGCAATATAAAACGATGCGGCTTCGTGGAAACCCATGTCCGCGAGGCCTGGAGGCCGTGACTGTCGGGAGGCGTACAACGCTTCCCGACAATCAGATCAGGGGTAGCCGGCGTAGCCCGGATGAAGGCCGAAGGCCGTAATCCGGGGCCCTCCAGAGCATTGGAGCAGAACTCCCGCAACAGAGAGTCTGGCCGCTTCGCGGCCCCGGATTGCGTTTCGCTTCATGCGGGCTACAGGGCTCCACAACTCCCACTGGAACAGGCTCCAGACCCTTTTTCGACACCCTCCATGAGAGTGATTTGGGGAATCCGGCTCAGGGCGCATTCCTTTCCGAAGGGTCTCTGGTGAAATCCCGGACGACCTTGTGCGGGTCAACCCGGGCCCGGTGCGCACCGGCCGCCTGTGCCCACCAGAACAGCTGTTTGAAGGTTCGCCCGAAGTAGTTGAACCATGCCTGTCCGTCCACGCCATCCAGTGGGGAGCCATCTTCGTCGAAGACGTCCTGCGCCCTGGGCACATGGATCATCGCGGAGACGGGCAGGCACCCCAGCTCGGAAAGAAAGGTCCGCATGCCGATGGCCGCGCGCATTCCGCCCCACTGGCCTGCCGAGTAGGTCACGATCGCACTGGGCTTGTAGGCAAACAGCGAACTGCCGAAGTGGTTCAGCAGATTCGCAAGCGCCGGGCTCATTGAATGGTTGTACTCGGGGCTGATCATCACGAAGCCGTCGGCCGAAGCAATCCTGTCCGCCAGCTCATTGAGCCCGGAAGGCGCCTTGCTGCGCGGATAGGCAAAATGCGGCTTGAACACGGGCTCCAGCGGATAGTCCAGCGCATCGACGAGCTCTGCCTCATGCTCGTCATGCCGGCTCGCCAGGCATTCAAGGCAGGATTTCGCCACCCGGGCACCCAGGCGGGGCGGGCTCGGCGGTGTACTGTCCCGGACGGTGCCGAGGAAAACCAGAAACTTCATTCGGAGAATGCTCCCTTGTGGAAATGGCGGATCACGGAAGCTGGGCCGCCGGGATCGTGAAAACGGAGTCTTCTTCCGTGAAAGCTACCATTGGATTCCGGAGAACCGCCATCGCAAGGTTCGCAATGCATTGGCCGGCTTTGAACGCTCGGGTATTCATTGGTTTCCGGATGCGGGGTGGTCGCCATTGAGGGCAGCGGCAATCGCCATGGCCACTTCCTCGCCGACCGCGCGGATCTCGTCGGCGTCGCGCCGGCTGCGTGAGGTGATCAGCGCGCCTTCCAGACTGGCCAGGATCAGGCGCGCCATCCGCTCGGCGCGCCGCGGCGCCAGGCCGGCGCCGGTGAGCGCGTCGCGATAGAGGTGTTCCCATTCGTCAAAGGCCGCCCGGCAGGCTTGCGCCAGCGCGGAATCGCCGCTCACCGTATCCAGCACTACCGGCGCCACCGGGCAGCCGAACGCGTAGTCCGAGTCGGTCATCTCGGCGGCGGCCGCCTCGAAGAACCGCCGGATGCCCGCGGCCGGGTCGGAGGTTTCGGCCAGGCATTCGCGCAGCACCCGGCTCGCCTCCTCGATGCCGGCGCGCATGGCCTCCAGCACCAGATCTTCCTTGCCGCCCGGGAAATGGAAATAGAGCGAGCCCCGCGGCGTGCCGCTTTCACTGAGGATGTCGCCCAGGCTGACGCCATGGAACCCGCGCGCCTGCACAAGGCGGGCGGCCGTTTCGATCATTCGCTCTCGGGTGTTGGTGGCCATGCGGCATTTTCTACCATGGTTGACGGAGTATGACGATCGGTCTATATAATATGATGACCAGTCTACTTACAAGGAGGAGGCAGCCATGAACGAGCAACAGGAAATCACCGGCTGGCAGCTGGACGGCAACAGCGCGGAAGCCTACGAGAAATACCTGGTCAGGCGCTTTTTCCGGCGCTGGGCCGAGCGCCTGGTGGCCCATGCGGAGGTGCGCCCCGGACAGCGGGTGCTGGACGCCGGCTGCGGCACCGGGATCGTGGCGCGTACGGTGAGCGAGACGGCCCCGGGCGCGAAAGTGACCGGTCTGGACCCCAACGAGGGCATGCTGCACGAGGCGCGCCGCCAGGACCCGGGCCAGCGGGTGACCTGGCAGGCGGGCGCCCTGGAGTCGCTGCCCTTCGCGGACGACGGCTTCGATCTGGTTCTAAGCCAGCAGGTGCTGCAGTTTGTCCCCGAGCGCTCGACCGCGCTCGCCGGAATCCGCCGCGTGCTGGCGCCACAAGGGCAACTGGTTTTCGCACTGCTGCGCGGTCTGGATTTCCATCCGAGCTACGCCGCCCTCGCCGAGGCGCTGGACCGCCATGTCGGGCGCGACGCCGGGGAGATGATGCGCGCTCCCTTTTCCGGGCCGGCCCCCGAACCGATGCGCGCGGAGCTCAAGGAAGCCGGATTCCGGGACGTGGAAATCCGCCACGACATCCTGGATGTGCGCTTTCCCGGCCCGGCGGAGTACCTGCGCGAGGAGGCGGCCAGCTCACCGCTGGCGGAACACCTCGGTGGCCTGGACCCGCAGACCTCCGGCGCCCTGATCGCCGACCTCGACGCGGTACTGGCCCCCTTCATGGATGATGCGGGCGTGGTCTTTCCCATGGAGACGTGTTTCGTGCGGGCGGGGTGATGACGGCCGGATTGTGGTCGGGCCAAGGGTAGAGCGAGATTTCCGGGTCGTCACGGGATGTCCGGAAATGGCGGCCTTCTATACATGTTCGCAAGAACATGCATAGAAGGCCGAAAAAATTATGCATGACTTCGTTGATATGCATTGCGGGTCCGACCCCGATGCGCAACGCCGGTATGTCGATCCATTCGTCAAATATCGACATACCGGACGGGTAGGTTGATCTCATCGACATGTCTCGCAAATATGTCGAAAAATATTGAAATTATCGACACAATCATGTGAGATTGTCGACTCAGTGTCGACCACGGGCCGCCCAGGCGCCGGTGGGACAACAAAAGCTGCCGTGTGCCCCAGAGCCAGCAATGCCTGAATTTGACGCCAACAGGCCCTATAACCACCTGCCGCCGCTACCGCCCGCCGTAGAGCTGGAAACCCGTGCCAGCCTGAAGGCCTGCATCGAGGCGCGCAGTGCCCTGGCCGAGCTCAAGCAGGCCGGCGAGCTGATCCCCAACCAGGCGATGCTGGTCAACACCATTCCCCTGCTTGAAGCACAGGGCAGCTCCGAGATCGAGAATATCGTCACCACCACGGATAAGCTGTTCGAGTACGCGGAGGCAGATGAGAGCCGGGCCGACCCGGCCACCAGGGAGGCCCTGCGCTATCGTACCGCTCTCTGGCAGGGATACCAGTCCCTGGCCGAACGCCCCCTGAGCACCAATACCGCGGTCGATGTCTGCACGCTCATAAAGGGCGTAGCGATGGAGATTCGGCGTGTGCCCGGTACTACCCTGACGAACCCTGCCACTGGCGAGACCATCTATACCCCGCCGGCAGGCGAGGCCTTGCTCCGGGACAAGCTGGCCAACTGGGAGGCCTTCCTCCACCATGGTGATGATATTGACCCGCTCATCCGCATGGCGGCGGCTCACTACCAGTTCGAGGCAATTCACCCCTTCACGGACGGTAACGGCCGTACCGGGCGCATTATCAACCTGCTCTACCTGGTGGAGCAGCAGCTGCTGACTATCCCGGTGCTTTATCTCAGCCATTACATCATCCGTCACAAGGCGGATTATTACCGGCTGCTACGGGGCGTTACCGAGGAGCAGGCCTGGGAGCCCTGGGTGCTTTATATGCTGGAGGCGGTGCGCACCACCGCTAACTGGACACGTGACAAGATCCTGGCCATTCGCCAACTGCAGGAGCATACCGCTGAATACGTGCGCCAGCGCTTGCCCGGGATCTACAGCCGTGAGCTGGTCGAGCTCACTTTCGTGCAGCCCTATAGCCGCATTGCCCACCTTGTGGAAGCCGGCATCGCCAAGCGCCAGACCGCTTCTGTATACCTGAAAGAGTTGCAGAATATCGGTGTGCTGCAAGAGCGGAAGCTGGGGCGGGACAAGCTGTTCGTACATCCCAGGTTATTGTCGCTGCTTACAGGGGATGCCCATACCTTTACGCCGTATTCCGTACCCACGGGTCAGGAAGGGCAGGAATCGCCATGAGTCACACCAGTTAAAACCCGGATTCCCCTGAAGAGATCGTTCACATCCACCACAAACTGCGATTGCAAGACGTCCGGGTCGGCCCCGGCGCCTGGCGGGCAGGGCGTGCAGGCCGGCCAGAAACTCGGCGAAGGCGTCGTCGTCCTCGCCGGATGCCCGGAACAGCCGTTTGCCGTTGGCGCGCATCTCGACCAGCGCGCCGTTGTCGTCGATGACGGCAGCCACCCCATCCAGGCCCTCGGCGTCCGGCCAGGGGGTACCGGCTTCCCGGTCAAAGGCCAGGGCGGCCCGGCGGGTACGCTGAAACTGCGTAGCCAACGTAACGCGGAAGTTCTTGTCATGGAACAGCGGCTTGGGC
>SLJS01000163.1 GCA_007135015.1 Alcanivorax sp.
ACCCTGCAGGAGTTGGCCGATCACTGTCAGGGCGACGAGCAGCCGGATTGCCCCATCATCGACCAGTTGTCCGGAAGGATCGCCGCCGGCGCGCCCGTGGCGGCCGACAAGGGAGAAGCCCGATGATCGAGATCGTTCCCAACTGGCATCCGGTCTGGGTCCATTTCCCCATCGCCCTGCTCAGCGTGGCGGTGCTGCTCTTCCTGCTGGCCACCCTGCTGCGCCGGCGCCCCCTGGCGGAAAACGCCACCACCGTGGCGCGCTGGAATCTGGTGCTTGGCGGACTCTTTCTGGTGCCTGCGCTGATCACCGGTTATCTTGCCTGGGGTTCAGTGGAACATGACAGCGCCGGCCACGAAGCCATGAAACGCCACCTCTGGTCGGCCTGGATCACCACCGGCGTTTTCATCGTCGCCCTGGCCCTGGCCTGGCTCGACCGCCACCGCCGCGACGGCGCCTCCATTGCGCTGCGGGTGGTGCTGGTGGTCGGCCTGGGCGCGATTTCGGTGACCGGCTACCTGGGCGCGGAGAACGTCTATCGCCACGGCATCGGCGTGGAGCGCCTGCCGGACCCGGATGATCATCACCACGGTCACGGCAACGGTCACGACCACGCCCATGATCATGGGGAGACTGATCGGCACGAGCATGACAACGGGCATGAACATCACCACCTCCCGGGTCATGAGCACCCCCATGAGCAGGAGCATGAACACTGATGCGGAGGGCCCTTCGGGCCAGTGGCGAGAGGCGAGAGGCAAGCAACAGGGGCTGTTCGCGCTGCGAGCAGCGCTCCTGCGGATGTCATAGACCCTTTGCAAGGGAACTGAGGGAAGACTGCTGCAGCGCCGGAGCGCTTGCTGCCTGTGACGGATCGCCCGCACACCGAATCGAATGAGGGAGCACCTGCAATGAATGAAGCCGCCTCCACGGAAAACATGCCCCGGGTAACGCTCACGGTGCCCGGCATGGGCAGTGATCACTGCGCCGGCATCGTGCGGGCATCGCTGGAAAAGCTTGCCGGCGTGGGCGCGGTGCAGACGAACACCGGCAATCACCGGGTTACCGTCGATATCGCCGATCCGCAACAGCTCGATGCCGACCGGGTGCGCCGTGCCGTGGAGAAGGCCGGTTATGACGTGGCCGCCGTGGACGACGGCAGTCGCAGCGTGCAACTCACTGTGCCGGGGATGGGCTCGGACCACTGCGCCGGCATCGTGCGCCACAGTCTGGAGCGCCTTGAAGGCATTGACGCCATCGAGACCAACATCGCCAACCATCGCGTGACCGTAAAGGTGCGCGCCGCCGGTCCCGAGGCCGAAACCCTTCGCACCACGGTGGAAAACGCCGGCTACGATGTGGCCTCGGTGAACGCCGGAGGCGAAGAGGACGAGGAAGGCGACGCCGCCATCGAGGAAGCCTGGCTGGCGCAGGCGAAGAAGCGGCTGTGGATCGCGGCAGTCCCCACCACCGCCATCATGATCCTGATGATGCCGCAGATGACCCACGAGATCCTGCCGCGCACGGTCTATCTCGCCGTCATCGCGTTACTCGCCTTTCCGGTGGTGTTTCTCTATGGCGGCTGGGCCACTCACGTGGCGTCCTGGCGTTCGCTGACCAATCGCAACGCCAACATGGACGTGCTGATTTCCATGGGCAGTCTGCCGCCCTACTTCCTCGGCATTGCCGGGTTCATCTGGCCGATGACGTCGTTTATCGAGATGGCGGCCACCATCATGACCTTCCATCTGCTGGGTCGTTATCTTGAAACCCGCGCCAAGGGCCGTGCCTCGGAAGCCATTCGCCGGCTGCTTACCCTGGGCGCGAAGACCGCCCGGGTGGAACGCGACGGCACCGAGGAGGAAGTGCCGGTGAAGGAACTGCAACCCGGAGACGTCATGGTGATTCGCCCGGGTGAGAAGATTCCCACCGATGGTGAAGTGGTTGATGGCGAAAGTCATCTGGACGAATCCATTGCCACCGGCGAGTCGATTCCGGTGTACAAACAGGCCGGGGATGCGGTCATCGGCGCCACCATCAACAAGGAGGGCCGCCTGCGGGTGCGCGCCACCCGGGTGGGCGGCGACACTTTCCTGTCACAGGTGATTCACCTGATGGAGCAGGCTCAGGGCTCGCGGGTGCCGATTCAGGATTTCGCCGACCGGGCCACGGCACGGTTCGTGCCCGTCGTGCTGCTGATCGCCCTGGCGAGCCTGGTGGTCTGGTGGGTTGCCGGCGACGCACTGCGTCCGATGCTGGAATGGGGAGCAGGTTTTCTGCCCTGGGTAAATCCGGAAGCCACGGTACCGGTGCTGGGCATCCTGGCGGCCATTTCGGTGCTGGTGATCGCGTGCCCCTGTGCGCTGGGCCTGGCCACGCCCACGGCCCTGATGGTGGGTTCGGGCATGGGCGCCGAGCGCGGTATCCTGATCCGCTCCGGCGAAGCGATCCAGACCTTCAAGGACGTCCGCGTGATAGTGCTGGACAAGACCGGCACCATTACCCGGGGCGAACCGGAGCTCACCGAGGCGGTGCCCGCCGAGGGGGTCACCGAAGAGCAGTTGCTTCAGTACGCCGCCACCGTGGAAAACGCCTCCGAGCATCCGATTGCCCGGGCCATCGTGGAGGGTGCCCGCGAGCGCGGCATCCGGCCCGGCGAGGTGACCGGGTTCCGTTCTACCGGCGCACGGGGCGTATCGGGTCAGGTGAACGGCGAGTCGGTGCTGGTGGGCAACCGGCTGCTGCTGGAGGAAGAAGGCGTGACCGGCCTGGATGCACTGGATGAGAGCCTGAAGGAACTGGAGGAACGCGGTCGCACCGCCGTGATCCTGGCCGCCGACGGCCGGGCGCTGGGTATCGTGGCCGTGGCCGACGCCATCAAGGACGAATCCGTGGCTGCCATCCGCGCCATGCACGAGCTGGGCCTGCATGTGGTGATGATCACCGGCGACAACGAACGCGCCGCCCGGGCGGTGGCCAGGGAAACCGGCATCGACGAAGTACAGGCCGGGGTGTTGCCGGAGGGCAAGGTGGACGCTATCCGCGCGTTGCAGCAGAAGTACGGCGATCATGTGGCCATGGTGGGCGACGGTATCAACGATGCGCCCGCGCTGAGCCAGGCCAATGTGGGCATTGCCATCGGCGCCGGTGCGGACGTGGCCATCGAAGCGGCGGATGTGACCCTGGTGCGCGGCGAACTCACCGGCGTGGTGGAGGCGATGCGGCTGTCGAAAGCCACCTTCCGGAAAATCGTGCAGAACCTGATCTGGGCCAGCGGCTACAACCTGGCCGCCATCCCCATCGCCGCGGCGGGATTGCTGCACCCCATGATCGGTGTGATCGCCATGACCACCAGTTCTCTTTCGGTGATCGGCAACTCGCTACTACTGAAACGCTCGGGCCGTAAGCGCTCCGGATAAAGGCGATGATCCGGGAAATTTTCCAGAGCGATGGCAATCGCCCAGCCTGCGCTCGATTCTGTCCATGGTGCCGACGAATCCGGCCCCGGCCCAGGTCGCCCTTTGCTTCATCCGGGCTGCCCCCGCTGACTATGCATTATTCGTAGTGACTCCAGAGTCGGAGAACCTTGACGACTCCCTCCTCCTCGAGCACCTGGTAGACCAGACGATGCTGGATATTGATGCGGCGTGAGCAGGCCCCCGCAAGGTCACCAATGAGCTTTTCATACGGAGGCGGCTTGCGGTATGGGTCTTCCGCAATAAGCGCCAGCAATTCCTGAGCTTTCGGCTTGAGGCCACTGGAGGCAAGTTTTTTCGCATCTTTCTGGGCCTGCCTGGTGTAGACCAACTTCCATGTCACCAATCCAGCTCCTCATCACATCCATCCACAGGGGCATCCATCCCCTCACGAATAGACTCCCGCATACCTGGCACGGAAAGCAGGTAAAGCGTTTCCTGGATTGCCATCCAGTCTTCCTCGGAAACCAGGACGGCCTTGTTCCGCTTGCCTGTAATGACGATTGGTTGGTGGGACTCGGCGGTTTCATCAATCAGCCGATAAAGGTTACTGCGCGCCTCCGTTGCAGTAATTCCAGTCATGACGCACCTCTGGCGTTTTCAGCTCTCAGCCAAAGTGTACGCCTTTCGGTACGTACGTCAATGCGAACGTATCGCGTGGGCATGTCAGTGAACAAAGACTGTTGCGAGGCGAGTTTCCCGCGTCCGGCCTTCCCCGCTGCCGGCAACACTGTGCCAGGTGCAGCCGCGGCACACAGCACTCTCGCCACGCGCCGCCCGCCTCTTGCCACTGCGCGGCGAAGCCGCGCCCTTTACAGCCTTTCGATGCGCTCGGCCATTACCTGGAGCAGTTCCACCGCCTCGTCGCCCAGCGCAACGATACCCTGGCGCAGTTCGTCCACTTCCTGGTTCTCGTCCACCGCCCGGCGAAGCAGGCCTGTCAGCTCCTCCCAGAGGCGGTCGTCGACACCTCCCGGACGAACCTCCTCCACCTGGTCGAGATGGGCAACGACGGGAGCGATTTCCCCGTCTGCGGGCATGGGCATCCGTCTTCCTCCGCCGATATCAGTTGTCTGCTGCGAGACCATGTTCTTTCTCCCTGCTGTGGTTAGCGCATTGCTCCACGTCAGCCGTTCACTTCCACCCTGCCATGAAATCCGC
>SLJS01000175.1 GCA_007135015.1 Alcanivorax sp.
CGTGGCAAGTTCCTGCTTGCCGTCGAAGTAGCGATAGACGGTACCCACGGCCACCTTCGCCCGGGCCGCCAGGGCCTGGATGGTGAGCCCGGCGAAGCCCTGCTCGCGCACCAGCGCCTCGGCAGCCTCCAGCAGCGCCCGGCGCTGGGCGGCCTTGCGTTCACGGATCTGCACGGTTTCCCGGTAGGGCATGAAGCGAACCTCAATTCATTTCTTCATGAAGTGAATCACGGTTCATTTCTTGATGCAAGCGTCCCGTGACCGCCGGCAGTGAAGCCGGCCACCAGGAGTCAATCGGGTGGATCGGCCTCGATGGCCAGCGAATCAATATGACGGACAAGCTGCGGAAAGAACTCGAGAAAGACCGCCTCCAGCTCCTGTTCCTGGTCGCGGATCTCCCCGATCACGCCGTGGAACCGGTTCTCGAAGCGGATCCTGGCGGCGAGCCGGTCCAGGACATGGCCCACGGTTTCCAGCTCCCCGTAGGCACGGAACAGGTCCCGGCGCACCATGCGTTCCGTGGCCTCCCCCATCGCCGCCGGCATCAGGGGCCGCCCCGCCCGCAGGTCCCGGTAGAGCCGGTCGATCCAGTCATCCAGCGCGGTGGTGGCAAAGCGCTCCCAGTGCCGGATCAGGAAATGGTCAAAGAGCACATCCAGTGCAATGCCAGCAAAGCGGCGCCGGCGAGCGGAAAAGCGACCCCTGGCTTCGCGCACCAGCGGGTGCCGGTCCGTGAAGGCATCCACCGCATGGTGGTTCTCCAGCCCGCGCCGCACCGCCGGCGACAGCGGCTCGCCCAGGGTTCCGCGCCGAT
The DNA here is from genome assembly GCA_007135015.1 of Alcanivorax sp. Lineage (GTDB taxonomy): Bacteria > Pseudomonadota > Gammaproteobacteria > Pseudomonadales > Alcanivoracaceae > SLJS01. Next base: position 815 of record SLJS01000175.1, read on the forward strand.
AGTCACCCAACAGGTTGCCCACCCGGGAAGGCACCGTGGGCCGGGAAAGATACAGGTGCGCCAGGTAGTTCATCCGTCACTCCAGCAGAGCCCCAAGAATGAGGGCGCCATGCACACGGAGCAAGGCCATCGGCGTTGACAGGAAGCCTTGCGGTCCTTATTTTGTATCGATCACTACATTTCGAGCATGCCATGCCCAGACCCCGTGAGTTCCGCGACAACGATGTACTGAACCGCGCCATGCTGCTGTTCTGGCAACAGGGCTTTCATGCCACCGGCATCAAGCAGCTGGAATCGGTTACCGGACTGCGTACCAGCAGTCTGTACAACCGCTTCGGCGACAAGGAGGGGCTCTACGAAGCGGCGCTGGAGCACTATGTGGAGACGGTGGTGGCGCGGCGCATCGAGCGCTATCTCCGCCATGGCGATCCGCTGGAAGGGATCCGCGGTTTCTTCCGCAGTACCTGGGACTATATCGACGACGACCATGCACCCATGGCCTGTCTGCTGACCAATTCCGCCCTGGAGCTGGGCAACCGCTACCCCGCCCTGCGCCGGCGGATCGACGCGGGCATGCAGCAGGTGGAGCAGGCCCTGGTGGGCGCCCTGGAACGGGCCCGCACGAGCGGAAGCCTGCCCGCCGGGACCGAGCCGGCCCGGCTCGGTCGCCGTCTGGCCATGGCCCTGCAGGGGCTTCTGATCAGCACCCGTGCCCGGCCGGAACGCCGCTGGCTGCGGGAAACCACCGAGGCAATCCTTGCCGAATTACCCTCCGCCGGAAAGGAGAACACACCATGAAATCCCTGCGCACACCGGACGAATGTTTCAACGGCCTTCCCGGTTATGCCTTTGCGCCCCATTACCTCGAGGTGGACGACAGCGAAGGAGGCACCCTGCGGGTTCATTATGTGGACGAGGGCCCCCGGGATGCTGCCCCGGTGCTGTTGCTGCATGGCGAACCGAGCTGGTCCTATCTGTACCGGAAGATGATCCATCCACTGGTGGAAGACGGCCACCGCGTCATCGCACCGGATCTGGTGGGCTTCGGGCGTTCGGACAAGCCGTCGCAGCGGGAGGACTATACCTATGCCCGTCATGTGTTCTGGATGCAGTCGGTCCTGGACCAACTGCGTCTCGACGGAATCACCCTGGTGTGCCAGGACTGGGGCGGACTCATCGGCCTGCGGCTGGTGGCGGAAAACCCGGATCGCTTTGCCCGCGTAGTTGCCGCCAATACCATGCTGCCCACCGGAGACCATCATCCCGGCGACGCCTTTCTCAAGTGGCAGGAATTCTCCCAGAACACTCCCGTCTTTCCGGTGGGCAAGATCATCCAGAGCGGTCTGGCCACCGGCATGGACGAAGCCGTGATGGCCGCCTACGACGCACCCTTCCCGCAAGAGGAATACAAGGCCGGTGCCCGCCAGTTTCCGGTGCTGGTCCCCACGAGCCCGGATGATCCGGCCAGCGAGGACAACCGCCGTGCCTGGGAGGTTCTGCGCCAGTGGAAGAAGCCCTTTCTCACCGCCTTCTCCGACAAGGACCCGATCACCGGCGGCGGCGAGCGGGTACTGCAGAAACAGATCCCCGGCTGCCAGGGCCAGCCCCATGTAACCATCGAGAACGGCGGGCATTTCCTGCAGGAAGACCAGGGCGAAAGACTTGCCGCGGTCGTCAGCGATTTCATTCGTGCCACGCCGGAAAGCCGGTAACCGGGTTTACACTATGGTTACATAAAGGGCTGTAACAGCCCGCAAGCACCATGCATCCAGAGGATGCCGAATTGATGCATGGTGCTTGCCAATGAAAACCTGCCCAACTTCATCACTGCTGGCACTGCTGCTGATGCTGTTCAGCCTGAATGCCACCGCCGTTTCCCGGGAAGAGTTCGACAAGGAGCGTTTTGACGCACTCACCAGGGATAACGCACTGATCCTCGTTGATATCTTTGCCAATTGGTGCCCGACCTGCGCCCGGCAACGGGAGATCCTCGACCGTTATCAGCAACAAAATCCGGACGCCCCGCTGCATATCCTTACTGTCAACTACAACACCCAGCGAGAATGGGTGCGCCATTTCGGCGCCACCCGCCAGTCCACCTTTCTGCTGTACCGGGGCACGGAACGTATCTGGATGAGCGTTGCCGAGACCAGTGAAGACAGAATCACCGCCCGGCTTGACGAGGCACTCAACAATTTACCCGCTGAAACCCCGAAGGAGACCCCATGAAAAAGATTGCCGCATCATTCGCCATCGTATTGCTGGCGCTGGGCTCAGGCGCAGTCGCGCTGGATTACGAGCCCTTCACCCAGGAGCGCTTCGAGCAACTTCAGCAACAGGATTCGCTGATTCTTGTGGATATATTCGCCGACTGGTGTCCCACCTGCAGCAGGCAACACGAGCTGCTCGGTGAATACCAGCAAAGCCGCGACGGGGAGCTTCATGTGCTACAAGTGGACTTCGACCAGCAAAAGGAGTGGGTGCGCCATTTCCAGGCACCGAGGCAATCCACCCTGATTCTCTATCACGGCGAGGACAAGCTCTGGTTCAGCGTGGCCGAGACAGACCGCGAGCGCCTGTTCCATAAACTCGACGAGGGCATGGAAAGACAATGACACTGGATCTTTTCTCCATACCGCTGGCCGCCGTGGCCGGCATGCTGAGCATCATGTCGCCGTGCGTATGGCCCCTGGTGCCCGTGGTCATGTCTTCGGCGGCCACCAGCGGACGCAGTGGTCCGTACTTCCTGGCCCTGGGGCTGAGCTTTTCCTTCGCGGTGGCGGGCACCGCACTGACCATGCTGCTGCTGCATCTGGGCCTGGACCCGGAACTGTTCCGCTACTTCGCCGGCGCCCTGCTGCTGGCCATTGCACTGCTGTTGCTGGTTCCCTCCGCCGGCGAGTGGGCGACACAGCAACTGTCCCGCCTGGTCAGCGGACTGGGCGGAGGCGGCGATGGAGGAACCCGTAGTCCGCTTGGCCAGTTCGGTGTCGGCGCACTGCTGGGTCTGGTATGGCTGCCCTGTGTCGGCCCGACCCTGGGCGCGGCCATCGGGCTGGCGTCCATGGGACAGGACGTGGGCATGGCCTTTGCGGTGATGTTCACCTTTGGCCTGGGCACCACCTCGGTGCTGCTTCTTGCGGGCCTGGCTTCCGGGAAGCTTCTCGCACGCTGGCGCCCGGAAATCATGACCAGCGCGGAAAAGGGCAAGAAGATTCTCGGCTGGATGCTTCTGCTTCTTGCGCTGCTGGTCATTACCGGATTCGACAAGATGCTGGAGGCCTGGGCCCTGGGCTGGCTGCCCGACTGGGCCATCCTGCTGTGAACAGCAACGGGAGACGCTCATGAACCGGACACTGGCACTCACCTTCGTAGCCGCAACATTCGCCGCCGCGCCGCTGGTCGCCAACGGGACCCTGCCGACCGGCTCACCACTGCTTCATTCCCATTCGCTCGACACCTACTGGGAATCCAGCCACTCCGGCGGCCCCGGCAAGGATGGCATCCCTTCCATCGACGACCCGCGGTTCTGGTCCGCCGCAGAAGGCGACCGGTTTCTTGATGACGGTGACATCGTGATGGGCGTTTACCGCAACGGCGAGGCCCGCGCCTATCCGCAACGCATTCTGGTCTGGCACGAGATCGTCAACGACACCGTCGGCGGCGACAACCTGGCCGTGACCTATTGTCCGCTTACCGGAACCGGAATGGGCTTCAAGCGCGGGGAAACAGAACTGGGCGTCTCCGGCCGGCTGGTCAACAGCAACATGATCATGTATGACCGCGAGTCGGACAGC
>SLJS01000261.1 GCA_007135015.1 Alcanivorax sp.
CTCTGGTCTCTTGTCGCACAAGACGCATCACGAGCATGAAAAAGCTGAGCAGCTGCTACGCCTTGTCCCTTGTCCCTTGTCCCTTGTCCCTTGCCCCTTGCCCCTGCGCGGCAAAGCCGCGCTAACTGCATGCCCGCGCGCCCTCTTCCGGATCCGCTTCCAGCTCCGATTCGTTGACGACCCGGTTCCGGCCCGTGGCTTTTGCCTGGTAGAGGCATTGGTCGGCGCGGGCCAGGGTTTCATCCAGGGATTCGCCGGGACGGTACAGGGCGACGCCCGCGGACACCGTGACCCTCAGGTCCGGATGCAGATCACTGTAATCACGCTCGGCCAGGGTGGTGCGCACCCGGTTGGTCACCATGCAGGCTTCCTCCAGGCCGGCCTGGGTCAGCACCAGAACGAACTCCTCGCCGCCCATTCGACCGGTATAGTCCGCGTCGCGCAGGCATTCATCGGCCACCCCGGAGAACCGGCGCAGCACTTCGTCGCCGACGCCGTGGCCGTAGGTGTCGTTGGTGTGCTTGAAGTGATCCAGGTCCAGGAAGCACAGGGCGAAACCGTAGTCGCCGGAATCGGCAAGCGCCTGCTGCTGGCGCAGCACATCCATGATATGGCGGCGGTTGAACATGCCGGTGAGTTCATCGCGAATGGCCATTTCCCGCACCTGCACCAGCGCCTCGCCCAGCTCCCGGTTCTTGCGTGTGAGAATGCCGCGCAGGGCATTGATGCCGGCGCCGGTGACCGCGAAACCCAGTGCGGTCAGCGTGAAGATCAGCCATTGCAGGACCTCCACGGACAGATTGAGATAAATGCTGCGCTCCTGCAGCGCCAGGATGATCACCCCCAGGTAGCCGGCGCTGGCGAGCGCGGCCACTCCCATCAGCACCAGCATCCGTTGCCGGAACGACAGCAACAGCATGGCGGCAAAGAAGAACAGCACGGTGCTGAGCCGGAAATCATCGACGAAATAGGCCGAAGTCAGGAATCCGGCCGTAAGCCAGAGATTCCAGGGCAGCGAGAGGCTCTGGTCGCGCCAGCGGGTGCTGAAACCACTGAGCACCAGCGAGGCCAGCAGCAGATTGCCCGCCCAGATCACCGCAAACAGGGTAACGAAGGAGCCGAGGCCGGAGACGAAATAACCGCCCTGGAGAAAGAACAGGCAGATCAGGGTATGCAGGGCGCTGATCGCCAGCGCGGACAGACTGTGCCTGCGGGCCAGCCTCCGCTCGTCCAGCGCCAGCGCGCTCGCCTTTTGCAGATCGGCAATCATGCGTTCATCTCCTCCATGATGCACACCCGATTCCTTCCTCCTTCCTTCGCCGCATAGAGGCCCTCGTCGGCCCGGGCAAGCAGAGTGTCCAGATCCTCTCCGGAGCGGTACTCCGCCAGCCCCACGGATACGGTCACCTTCATCCCGGGCACACTGGCGAACTGCAACCCCTCCACGCTGCGGCGAAGATCCTCCGCAAACTCCCGGGACCGTGAAAGGTCAGACTTGACCAGCACCAGCAGAAACTCCTCGCCGCCGAAACGCGCGCAGAAATCCCTGCCGCTGAGATGCTCCCGCGCCGTGGCGGCGAAGGCGCGTAACACCTCGTCGCCCACGCTGTGGCCGTAACGGTCGTTGATGCGCTTGAAGAAATCCAGGTCCACGTATCCGACAACCAGCCCGAATGCCCCGCGATTGGCCATTTCCTTGAGCTTGCCCAGCCGCTCCATGGCGTGACGGCGGTTGAACAGCCCCGTGAGCTCGTCCTTGATCGCCATCTCCTGTATACGTTCGACGATACCACCAAGCTGCTGATTGCGCTCGGCCAGCTGGCCCCGGATGCTGGAAATCTCGCCGGCAACCAGCACCATTGCCAGGACCATGGCGGTGAAAGCGCCCCACTGGATCAACGCCGGAGTCAGCTCGATCGAGGCCGGATGATGATGATGGACAAGCAGCACGATCGCCAGGTAGGCGCTGACACAGACGCCGCCAAGCACCGCCATCCGCAGAAAGTTGACCCGGAATACACCCAGCTGGAGTGCCGCGAAGAACAGCACCATCACGGACAGGCGCACATGGTCCACATACCAGGCGGATGCCAGCAGCACCAGCGTCAGCCAGGACATGAGCACCAGGGTCATCCCCGGGTCCCGGAGTCTGCGGTTGAACCCGCACAGCACGAACAGGACCAGGGCCAGGTGGCCCGCCCAGATCATGGTAAACAGCTGCGGGAAGGAAAGGCCGGTTTCGCGGTAGAAATTCAGCTGCAGGACGATGAAGCAAAGCAGGGTGTGGGCCAGGCCGATGACCACCGTCGCGAACAGCACGTGGCGCAGTGCCTCGCCCTGCCTGATCTGCTGCTGCGCTGTCGCCGCTGCGTCCATGTCGCCTCTCGCCCTGGTGGTGGCCGCCGCCAGGGCCTGTTCCCTGCCCTGCTGCGTTGCGGCGGCCTTTGGTGCCCGGGGTATCAGCTTCCCGGGTTCTTGTTGTCCTGGCGCACCCTAGTGTCAGGCTGCATGTAAGAACTTAGTAGTAGCACCCCTGATGAAATAATATTATTTTTTGTGAAGCAGTTCTCATCACCCGTCGGGCAGAAGGCGCCGTCTATCCGGCCGGTCTGTCGCTGCGAATCCGGTTTACCGCCTCGGTCCAGCCCTGGTGCCGGCTTCTGCGCTCGGATTCGGCCAGCCGCGGCTCGAAGCTGCGGTCGCAGCGCCAGCGCCCGGAGATGGCCTCCAGCGAGTCGAAAAGGCCCGCCTGCAGGCCCGCCAGCCAGGCGGCTCCCAGCGCCGTGGTCTCCGTGACCACGGGCCGGTCCACCCGCAGTCCCAGGGTGTCGGCCAGGTTCTGGGCCAGCCAGTCGTTGACCACCATGCCGCCGTCCACCCGCAGGGCTTTGGGCCGGCCCGCCCCGTCGGCCTCCATGGCCTCCAGAAGGTCCAGTGTCTGGTAACAGACCGCTTCCAGACCAGCGGTCACCACTTCAGCGATGCCGGTATCCCGGGTGAGACCCAGCAGGGCACCCCGTGCGTGCGGATCCCACCAGGGCGCGCCCAGGCCCGTGAAGGCGGGGACCAGGTAGACCCCGTGGGCGCTGCCCACCCGGCGGGCCAGGGCCTCGCTCTCGCTCGCATGGTCGATGATGCGCAGGCCGTCACGCAGCCACTGGATTGTGGCTCCGGCCATGAAGATGGCCCCTTCCTGGGCATAGGTGGTCTTGCCGTCCAGCCGGTAGCCCACAGTGGTCAACAGTCGATGCTCCGACAGGATGGCCTGGTCTCCGGTGTTGAGCATCATGAAGCAGCCGGTCCCGTAGGTGCTCTTGACCATGCCCGGCTCGAAACAGGCCTGGCCCACCAGGGCCGCCTGCTGGTCCCCGGCAATGCCGGTAACGGGAATGGGGGTGCCCAGCAGGGCTGGCTGCGTGCTGCCGAAGTCCGCCGCGCTGTCGCGCACCTGCGGCAGCAGCTCCGCCGGAATGTCGAACAGCTCCAGCAGTTGCGGATCCCACTTCTGCTCGTGAATGTTGAAAAGCAGGGTTCGCGAGGCATTGGTGGCATCGGTGGCATGCACCCGGCCCCCGGTGAGCTTCCACAGCAGCCAGCAGTCCATGGTGCCGAACGCCAGCTCGCCACGGCGCGCCCGGTCCCGGGCCCCGGGCACATTATCCAGTAGCCAGGCGAGTTTGGTGGCGGAAAAATAGGGATCCAGCAGCAGCCCGGTCTTCTCCTGCACCATGCGCTCATGCCCGGCCTCGCGAAGCCGCTCGCAGTGTCCCGCGGTGCGCCGGTCCTGCCAGACGATGGCCCGGGCCAGGGGCTCGCCACTGGCCCGGTCCCACAGCACCGTGGTCTCGCGCTGGTTGGTAATGCCGATTCCGGCGATCTGGCGCGCCTCCAGCCGGGCATTCTTGAGCGCGCCCCGGCACAGCTCCAGACAGCCCGTCCAGATCTCGCCGGCATCATGCTCGACCTGTCCATCGGCGGGAAAATGCTGGCGAAACTCCCGCTGCGCCTGGCCACAGACCGCCCCGCCGGAATCAAAAACGATGACCCTGGAACTGGTCGTACCCTGATCGATTGCAAGCAGATAGTCGCTCATTACGCCCCCTGATTCGCCGTGTCCGGCTCCGGTGTAACCTGAATCCAGCATGCAGGCAAGCCCTCGCCGGGGGGAGTCTTCCAATCCCGGGCGCCAGAGCAATCGACGGGGCTCCCGGGACACACCATGAGGGTTCCGCGGGAGGTGCTGTAACAGGCGGGTCCGGCGCGTGCTCTCCATCGGCGGGAAACAAAAAAAACCGCCGGAGGGGAAGCCGGCGGTTTCAGGGGTTGTTGCTCAACTGCACACGGTCATGGAGACATGGCTCGGGGTTTCCGTTCGCTGAACACGCTACCGTTCAGGAATGATTCCAGACTAGGCCAGAACAGGCGCCAGAACCAGTAGCGAAACGTACCAGTTTGTTAATCAATGTAAGAGGCGAGAGGCGAGTTTATAAAGCGGGCTCCTCGGCAGAATTCGTGGGTAACGGGAGGATCAATTATTGATCCCGCCAAGCCGCCAGGCACGCCAGGAAAACAGGAATGATTTCGGGGAGCGAGACTGA
>SLJS01000205.1 GCA_007135015.1 Alcanivorax sp.
ATACCCTTCCAGGGGAAGCGCCTTGCCGAAGAGCACTTTCTCCCAGGGTCTTTCCTTGACGATGTCCTCCCGGTAGTACTCTTCAATGGCCATGAGTTTCTCAATGACCTCCGGTGGAACATCGAACTCCACAAGGACATCGCGGAGGATATCCGCTCTGTGATCAAACAGATTGTCGGAGATCACCATCCAGTGATGGGCGTTGCGGGGACGCTCGCCGAAATAGACTTTCTCTCCGGTAATGGCCTGGCGCAGGAAGTTGTACTGCTTCTCCGCCAGCCGCCGTTCGGTGGTCTCGCTGAAAAAGGGCGCCAGGAGCGGGTCGGCAAAAACGCGCGCGTAAAAGACTTCCAGAATGCGCGCCAGCAGGGCGCCGTCGTCCAGCGCACGCCACAAGGCGGGGTCGGGCTCGGGAAAGGCACGCTCCAGCCCTTCTTGCATGTCCACTGCGTCGTCAGACGCGGCCTTGTCCTGCTCCGATGGCAGTTCGATCTCCATGTCACCGGTGGGCACGCAACGGCACAGGAGCATGAAGCCCTTGCTTCGAAGCTCAGGCTTGAGACCCTTCCGGGCACGTTCGGGAATCTCGCCTTCGACGCAGCGGTGCATGCACATGTGACAGACGCCGCCACCGCAGGAGTACGGCACGGTAACGCCCTGACGGAGAAACATCTGCAACAGGGTCTCGCCGGGCCGGCTCTGGTAGGTGACTCCCTTGTAACGAACCTGTGCCATCAGCGCGCTCAGATCAGCTCGGCCTGAAGCTCACCGGCGGCCCTGCGGGATTCCATCAGCACCGCGCCCAGCTTGATATCCGTGGTGGCCGAAAGCGCCAGCACATGGCTGTCGCCGACCTGCACCAGCAGCAGCACGCCCTTGGCGCCGTGCAGAAGCACCAGCCTGAGTTCGCCGCGATCCAGCTCACTGGCCGCGGTGTCGCTCAGGCCCAGCAGGGCCGCGCACATTGCCGCGACCCGGTCGGGTTCCACGCCGGGCTTCATCTCCGAGGCCACCATCATGCCGTCCCGGGTCATGATCGCCGACGCCTCGATCTCCGGCGAGCGCATGTTCAGGTTCTTGAGAATCTTTTCAATCGTTTTCTGGTTCTGCATATCGTTGCGTTCACCATGGTTCCGGATATCCCCGGCCCCCGAGGGCCGGGGTGGTTTGTTTACAGCGCCGCTTCAAGCTTCGGCATCCAGGAGCGCGCCTTGGTCAGCACCATGCCAAGGTTCGCGGACTTGCGGCATACAAAGGTCGCCACATGGTCCTGGTTGTCCTTGCCGCGCAGGAAGACGTGCACCAGGTTGTCACTGTTGACGATGATTTCCTGGAAATAGTGGTGGTCGTCGTCGGCCAGGCCACGGGCCTTCTTGAACATGCTCTCGATCAACGACACATTGGGCCCCTGAAACAGGTCGGCGGTTGCGGCCGCCACCACTTCCAGGACCTCGTCCGGATGCGAGTCGACGGTTTTCACATCGAGCAGCATGCCGGTGGACAGGTCGACATAGCCGGCAGCCAGACACTCGGGAATGGCGGACACTGCCTCCTGAATTGCTTCTTTGAAACTCATGTATCTCTCCGTTCAATCTGTCGTTGGACTGTGTATGAATCAGGCCAGCATGGATGCCGGCGCGCGCCCGGTGGATTTCACCGCGACGAATTTCTCGAAGTCCCTGAGAAAATCCTTTTGTTCCCGTGACTGCACCCAGCGCGGCTCAACTTCTCTCGCGCGCGCCAGCGCATCGGCGGCGGTACTGCCCTGCCAGACAAGGCAGGCCGCCAGCATGGTGCCGGTTCTTCCCAGTCCGGCCTTGCAGTGAAGTGCGACGGCTTCACCGTCGTCGAGTAGCGAGGAAATCTGCGCGCAAAAGTTTGCGGCGTCCTCGAGGTCAGGCGCCTTCATGTCGTCAATGGGAAAGGCAAGCCCGCGAATGCCGAAAGGCTCAAGGTGCTCGGCACTGACAGGCGCCACTTCGCTTTCCAGTGACACCAGCACGGAAATGCCGACGCGCTGCAATGAAGCGAGATCAAGCGCAAGATCGAGCACAAGCCCGGGGCGTGCGGTGCCGGCAAGGCGGCCTTGCTGCAACCAGAGAAAGTTGCGCGGCCCGAAGGCATCACTGCGAATCTGGCGCGACGCCTGCGCGGCCGTCACCGGCGGCGGCTCATGGGCCGCGATAGCGGTCTCGGGCGCGCCGCGCCAGGCTTCGTCCAGATAGCGGTCGTCGGCCGCGGGTGATGGCGCGCAGCAGGAACCGGTGCGCACAAAGTCACGCCCCAGCGCAGTGCGGGGCTCGGAGAAGAACGCCTCGGTGGCGCGTGACTCGATGATGCTGCCCCCTGCAAGAAGCACGGTGTTGCCGCCAAGGGCGCGGGCATGCTGCTGGTGGTGGAGCACCGTGACCACGGCCCGGCGTTTTGCCTCCCGGGTCAGGCAGGCGAGTATCTGCTCCGCTTCTTCCTCAGTGACGCCCACGGTGGGCTCATCCACGAACAGCATCTTCGGGTTGGCCGCGGCGGTGCGCAGCAATGCCACCAGACGTTTCTCGCCGGCGGTCAGATCAATCACGCAGCAATCCAGGGCCTCCACCAGGTATTCAAGCCCCGCGGAGGTCAGCATGCGAGCCACCAGATCACGTTGCTGACAGAGCTGAAGGCTTTCACGTTCGGGGAGTTCATGAATCAGGTTTTCGCGCAGTGTGGCCCGGATCAGCCGAGGCTTCTGAAGAACCATGGCGGGTCGATCCACCCGCCCCAGCGGTTCGCGTCGGTAGAGTGCGGTACCGGCTACGTTCATGGAGCCACTGGCATCGTTGCACCCTGCCAGGGTGCGCAGCAGGGTGGACTTGCCGGTGCCGGAAGGGCCCATCAATACAGTCATGCCCCGGTCCGGCAGGCACAGGTCAATGTCCTTCAGGATCACCCGACCCCCGAAGGACACGCCATAGCCACGCAATTCGAGAAGACAGGGGTCCATTACGGCTACACGCTCTGGAGACTGGGATCGATATTGAAAAGCAGCGCCTGCAGCAGGGTGGCGATGTCACGCTTGTCGCGCGCGTCCACTTCCAGCACGGGCGAATTGACATCGCGCTCCAGAAGCGCCTGATGGTAACGCTCCAGGCTCGGCCCGCTGCCGTAGTCGAACTTGTTGATGGCCACCACAATATTGTGCTGACTGAAGCTTCCCTGGAATGCGTCCAGGTAGCGCTCGAGATCACCCAGCGGGTTGTCCGCGGAATGATCGACTACCAGCACCAGTCCAATGGCCCCATCGGAAAGAATGTTCCACATGAAATTGAAACGGCTCTGCCCGGGAGTGCCATAAAGGTTGATGAGGTTTCCGTCCGGCAGGCGGATGCTTCCATAATCCATGGCCACCGTGGTGGTTTCCTTCATCTTGCCGGTTTCATCCGTTGCCTTTTCTTCGGTGGACACCGGAGGGCGGTCACTGATGGCCGCAATGGCGGTGGTCTTTCCCGCACCCACGGGACCGGAAAACACGATCTTGTATTGAGCACTCACGCCTGATCTCCCAGCGGCCAGTCCTCACCATCCGCCTCGGCACCACGGGGGCGCAGGGCGGAACCCAGGTGGCCGAGAAGCGAGCCCAGCAGTCCGCGGGATACCACGGGCTTGTCCTGGCGGCTTTCGCCCTGGGACTGCTCCTGCTGCTCGGCACAGGCGGCCAGCCCCAGCGCGGAGGCGCCGGCGTAGAAGGCATGCACCTCATCCACCGGAATGGCCAGGCGGGTGGCGATATCTTCAAGACGCTGCGGCTCCCCGGCCCACACCGCGGCGATACGCATGCCGTTGGGCATTGCCGGCAGGCGCGTGAAGTTGGGCCAGCGCGCCAGCGAATAGCGGGCGTCGGGCTCGACCTCTTCCGGCAGCCGGCCACGGGAGGTGGCATAGGCCAGCTCCCAGAGCATGTACTCACAACTCAGCGTTTCCATGCCCTCGAGCTCGCTGCGTTTGGGCAGCGCGGGCAGGTAGTCGATCCGGATGTCGTCTCTCAGGTTGCGGGCCAGTGGCGTGGCCGCCAGCGCCCGGAAACGGTTCCGGCTCAGGTCCGAGTACAGGGTGTTGCTGGCCGGATGGAAGACAAGCCGGTTCAGGTTCCAGGTGGTGAGCTGCACCGCATGGTGGGCGCCCTCGGCAGCAAGCGCCTCCAGCACCACGCCGATAAAGTAGTCGGCGGGATCATAGCGCGCCTCGGTGCCCACCTTGCGCACCTGGGCCGTGGCCTGCTCGCCCCCGTCGGCGCGGAAACGATCCTGCACCGAGGCGGCCGCCGCCGATGCTTGGGCGGCGGGTGCCTGGGCGGCGGGCGCGGCACCGGCATTGCCACTGTGGGCCGCGTGCAGGGCATCCCAGAGCAGGTTCAGCTTTGCCGGCTTGCCCAGCACCTGAAAGCCCTCGGGCCCGGCGCCCGACTCACTGAGCAGGATCGTCTTGGCCCGGTCCAGCTCCTCGGGCGCGGGTGGCGCCTCGGCCATGCCGTCCATATCCACCAGGGTGACATCCGCCTCCGCCGGGTCGGTGAGCACGCACTTGCCCCGGTAATTGATCAGAAAGATATTGCG